>JAPLML010000573.1 GCA_026387055.1 Planctomycetota bacterium
GTGCACGGCCACGCAACAGCGCGTGGCCGTGCCACCCGGCAATCTCGTGTCACGCTAAACACGTACCGGCGCCTAAACGATGGCGACGGCCAAACGTACGGGCGACCGCCCAACGAGCATGATGTAACGCAGCAAGGAACCAGCGCGATGGCGATCTTCGGGTCTCGCGGGATACTCCTGGCGGCGGGGCTGGCGATGGTCGTTGCGAGCGGCTGCGCGTGCGAGGCGCCGCCGGCGCGGGTCCCGCGAGGCGTGCGTCCTCTGGCCGTCGTCGCCCCGAAGATGGGGCCGGAGGTCCCCCGGATTCGCGTCAAGCTTGGTGAGGACGCCGCGTCCTTCGCCGCGGCGGTGGCAGGGCCGTGGCGCCTCACGAACGACGCGGGGCAGGTCGCGTCAGGCGACGCGCTCGACTGGACCGAGGTCACGGTGCAGGATGGGAAGGTGCTCTTCGGCTCGGCCGCGCCCGTGGCGGGACCGGTGGAACTCCGGAGCGACCGCGACGCCGGCGTCTGGATCCGCCAGACGGTCAACGGGACGGCGCGCGAGCGCGGGTACCGCGGCCTCCTCCGCCTCGCGCCCACGAGCACGGGCCTGCTGCGGGCCATCAACGTCCTGCCGATGGAGGCGTACCTGGCGGGCGTCGTGGCCAACGAGCTCCTCAAGTCCTGGCACGTCGAGGCGTACAAGGCCCAGGCCGTGGCCGCCCGGACCTTTGCCATCATCCAGAGGAATCAGAAGACGCGGTACGACTTCGACGTGTACGACTCCGTGCTCGACCAGGTGTACGGCGGCTGCGGGACCGAGACCCGCAAGTCCTGGGAGGCGGTCCAGGGCACGTGGGGCGTGGTCGCGACGTACCGCGGCCCGAGCGGCAACCCCGTTCTCCTGAAGACCTACTACAGCTCGACCTGCGGTGGGGAGACGGCTTCCGCCGCCAGCATGTTCGGCGGGCAGGCGCCCGCGCCGCTTGCCGGCGGCGTCCAGTGCACGTACTGCGGCAAGTCGCCCCGGTATACCTGGCCGCCCGTGACGCTCTCGAAGCAGGAGATCGGCGACGCCCTGCGCCGGTCGACCGTCAAGGATCTCGCCCGCCTGGGCCGCGTCCGCACCGTTGAGGTGGCCGAGCGGACCTCCGGCGGCCGGGCCGACCAGATCCGCATCACCGACGCCGCCGGCCAGGCCTTCATCCTCCGGGCCGGCTACTGGCGCACGCTGATGGGTCCCAGCCGGGTCCTGAGCACGTGGTTCGACATCGGGGACGCCGCCGACCGCATCATCCTGAAGAACGGCCGCGGGTGCGGCCACGGCGTCGGCCTCTGCCAGTGGGGCACGGAATACTGGGCCGAGCACGGGAAGACGGCCGAGGAGATCCTGAGGTACTATTACCCGGGGGTGGAGCTGGTGAAAGCCTACTAACAGACAAATGACTAATGTCTTTTCACCAGAGATTAGTCATTAGACATTTCCTCTCGGAGGTGAATTTGCCCGACGCGTTTGCCTACGAGATTCTGGCGGCGCCGCATGGCGACCACGGTCCGCGCTTCGGCCGGCTGACCACGCCTCACGGCGCCGTCGAGACTCCCGCGTTCATCCCCGTGGGAACGAAGGGCACGGTCAAGGGGGTCACGCCCCAGGCGCTCCGCGAGATCGGCGTCCAGATCGTTTTGGCGAACACGTATCACCTGGCCCTGCGGCCGGGGGCCGAGGTGGTCCGCGATCTGGGCGGCCTGCACGCCATGATGGGCTGGGACGGGCCGATCCTGACCGACAGCGGCGGCTTCCAGGTTTTCAGCCTCGCGGCGCTGCGGCAGGTGACCGACGAGGGCGTGACCTTCCGCAGCCACATCGACGGCGCGGAGATGATGCTGACGCCGGAGTCGGCCGTGGCCGTCCAGAACACGCTCGGGGCGGACATTATCATGGCGCTCGACGTTTGCCCGCCGCACCCATGCCCGCGCGGGGAGGTCGAGGAGGCTGTCCGCCGCACGCTCGCCTGGGCCGAGCGCTGCCGCGCCGCCCACCGGCGGCCGGAGCAGTTGCTCTGGGGCATCACGCAGGGCGGGGTCGAGCGCGACCTGCGCGAGCGGTGCGCCAGGGAGCTCGTGGCGATGGATTTCCACGGCTACGCCATCGGCGGCACGAGCGTCGGCGAGGGGCACGCGCTGCTGCGCCAGGTCCTCGACTGGACGGTGCCGCTCTTGCCGTGGCGCCGGCCGAGATATGTGATGGGTGTCGGCGAAGTTCGAGACGTCGTGGCGGCGATGGCATTGGGTGTGGATCTGTTCGATTGCGTCCTTCCGACCGGCAACGGCCGAAACGCCTGTGCCTTCACGGCCGACGGGATGGTCCGCCTGCGCAACGAGGCGTTCCGTTCGGACCGGCGGGCGATCGAGGAGGATTGCGACTGTCCCGCCTGTCGGAGTTTCAGCCGGGGGACGCTCCGGCACCTGTTCGCGTCGAAGGAGATGCTTGGTCCTATCCTGTTGAGCATTCACAACTTGCGCTTCTACATGCGGCTTTTTGAGCGGCTCCGCATGGCGATCCGCGACGGCCGTTTCGATGCCGAGGCGCAGGGATTACTTGACGCCTACTACCAAAACGGCTAGAAAGACGTGTCTTTAGCCTGCCACGCGGCGGGCGCGCGTCTGCAAACTGAGGTAATGCGTCAGTTTGTGGGGCGAGTGAACTCGCTCCCGGGTGGCACGGCCACGCGCCGTTGCGTGGCCGTGCTCTGTGCGATGCCACGCACGGTCACCCAACGACGGGTGGCCGTGCCACCCGTGCTGCTGGCGCCTTTCGCACCAGGGATACGATCGAAAGGATGACGCCTGTGACCAGCTATACGCTTCTGGCGGAAGAGGCCGCACCGGCGCCGCTGACGGGAACCAAGACGGAGTCGGCCCCGGCCGATGGTGGCGACAAGGGAACCCAGACACCGCCCAGCCTGTTCAACTCGTTCCTCATCCCGATGCTGCTCATGCTGGCCGTCCTGTACTTCGTGCTCTGGCGTCCGCAGCGGAAGAAGCAGCAGGACGAGCGGAAGAAGCACCAGGAGATGCTGGTGAACCTGAAGAAGAACGACCACGTGCTCGTCAGCGGCGGCATCTACGGCGTGGTGGTGTCGGTCGGGCCGGAGAGCGTGACCGTCAAGATCGACGAGAAAAACGACGTGCGCATCCGCTTCGCGCGCGAGGCGGTCCTGAGGGTCATCGGCGACACCGAGGAGGGGGCGGGCGGCGATCAGGCGAAGGCGTGAGCGCGGTGGCCACCGCCAGGCGCGCGGCAATGGCGTGAGAGCCGAAAACAGATAAAAAAGAGGCAGCAATGAGTAAATGGGTGTACTGGGTGAGTCTGGCGTTCATCGCGGCGGTCCTTCTGCCGCCGGCCTGGACCCTGACCATGGACCCCATGGTCCGGGGGGACCTCGGCGCCCTCTTCAAGAAGGGCATCGATTTGGAGGGCGGCACGAGCCTGATCTATCAGCTCCGCGCCCCGCAGGGCGGCAAGGCGCCCGATGCCTCCGAGGCCAAGCGGGTCATCCAACAGCGCATTGACCCGAATGGCACGCGGCAGTACGTCGTCCGCCCGATCGGCAAGGACCGCCTGGAGATCGTCCTGCCGGGCCGGCCGACGCGCGTCCGGATCGACGCCGCGGCCGTCACGCGCGAGGCCCTGGAGGCCGCCCAGAAGGCGGCGCTCGCGCCGAACCAGAATGCGGCGGCCGCCACGGTCATCAAGGAGGGCCTCGACGCCTTCCTCAAGGGCACGCGCCTCGCGATCCGCATCAAGCCGTCGCTCTACCTCGACGACGTCCAGGCCCGGATCCGCCAGGCCGCGCGCGAGCGCATGGCCAACGCGAACGTGCCGATGGCCGTCGTCGGCACGAAGCCCGAGGGCGAGCAGTGGGAGGAGGCGGACGTTTACCTCGCCCTTCCGCCGAGCGACTCCAAGGCCGTCGCCGAGTGGTCGGCCCTCATCTCGAACGCCCTCTCGACCCAGCAGGACGTGACGCGCGTCAAGCGCCTCGTCCAGCAGGCGGGATTCCTGGAATTCCGCATCGTGGCCGAGAAGGTCAAGGACCGCGAGAAGGCCGACTTCGACCGCCTCATCCGCCTTAAGCTGGCCGGCCAGCCCCCCGACACGCCCGAGTTCAAGTGGTACCCGCTCAAGAAGGGGTGGCCATGGTACCGGGATGGCTCTCTGGATCGATGGGGCTTCGTCTACGTCGTGGACCAACAGACCCAGACGGTCGAGGCGCTGGTGAACGTCGGCGACGGCCAGAACGTCACCGGCCAGGACCTCACAAGCGCGTTCGCCTCTTCGCAGGAAGGCGACCCGATCGTCTCCTTCCAGCTCAAGCCGCAGGCCGGCGCCCGGTTCGCCACGCTCACCAAGCCCGAGGTGCGCAACCGCTTCCTTGCGATCATCCTGGACGGCGTTATCCAGTCGGCGCCCACACTGAAGGCCACGCTCTCAACGGGCGGCATCATCGAAGGCTATCGCAACAACATCCGCGAGCGCGACGAGGTCGTGACGATCCTGCGGTCCGGGTCGCTGGCCGCCAGCCTCGGCGACCCCGTGCTCGAGCGGACCGTGGGGTCGGAACTCGGCGCCGACAACATCCACAAGGGCTTCATCGCCAGCCTCGTCGGCTTGCTGCTGGTCGTCGTGTTCATGGGCGTCTACTACCGCCTGACCGGCCTGGTGGCCGACCTGGCCATGATCCTCAACCTGGTGCTGACCGTCTGCATCATGTACGAGATCAAGGGCACGTGGACCCTGCCGGGCATCGCGGGCCTCCTGTTGTCGCTGGCGATGGCGGTGGACGCCAACGTCCTCATCAACGAGCGCCTGCGCGAAGAGAAGGGCAAGGAGGGCAGCCTCGCGTTCGCCCTCAAGAAGGCCTACGAGCGGGCGTTCACTACGATTCTCGACTCCAACCTCACCACCATCATCCCCGCCTTCGTCCTGCTCCTGCCCGGCCTCTCGACCGAGGAAGTCAAGGGCTTCGCCATCGTCATGATCATCGGCATCCTCATCAGCATGTTCACGGCCGTGGTGGTGACCCGCATGATCCTCGAGACCGGCCTGAAGTGGGGCTGGTTCAAGGACTTCAAGATGTTCCAGCTCTTCAAGACGCCGAACCTGGACTGGATGCGCTTCGCGCGGGTCGCGGTGGTCCTGTCGGTCGTGGCGGTGGTGGCGGGGGCGATCCTCTTTCTCTCGCGCGGCGAGGACAAGTACGACATCGAGTTCACCGGCGGCACGCAGGTTGAGCTGAAGCTCCGCCCGCCCGAAGGGGAGGGCCCCATCGCCATCGACCAGGTCCGCCGCATCGCCGACGGCGCCCTGGGCGGGGGCGTCACGGTCCAGGAACTCGAGTATGCCAAGGAGGTCGCCGAGAGCAAGACCTCGAGCTACCTCATCAGCGTCCCCGCGCTCGGGGAGTTCGCGAAGGGCGAGCGGGCGGTCAAGGAGGCCCTCGCGGGGGCCTTCGCCAGGTATCGCCCGGCCGGGCAGGGCGCGGCCATCCAGGCCTCCGCTGCCGAGATCACCGAGGCCGTGATCCGCGCGCATCTCGACACCGGCGGCGGCGCCAAGCCCGCGGCCGGCGCTCCGGCGCCCGCCGCGCTGGACGAGGCGGCATCCTACCGCTATATCCCCGAAGAGCAGCGGCAGTACCTGGGCAAGGTGCTCGTGACGGCCGACGTATCGCCGCCGATGAGCGCCGGCGAGTTCCGCCGCCGCGTCGACGCCAACATCCGCGACCGCTACCCGTATCTGGCCGGCACCGTCCTCAAGGTGGACGGCCGGAAGACGGCGGGTGCGCCGGGCGAGTTCAGCGCCTTTGACGTCTGGGTCCGCCAGGATTTCGGCGCCAAGTATCTCGATACCCCGATTCCGACCATCTGGGCCGACGTCGTCAAGACCGCGACCGGCGTCGAGGAGACGTTCGCCTCGACGACCTCCTTCGAGCCCACCATGGCCGGCGAGATGTGGCACAAGGCCGTCATCGCCATCGTCTTCTCGCTTCTGGCGATGGTCTTCTACATCTGGGTGCGCTTCGCCAAGCTGGCCTCGGGCCTGGCCGCCGTCATCGGGCTTGTCCACGACGTGTTCTTCACCCTGGGCTGCGTGACCCTGTCGGCCTACGCGGCGAGCCTCTGGTACGGGAACCCGCTCCTGCTGACGAACCTCAAGATCAACCTGACGATGATCGGCGCGTTCCTGACCCTCATCGGGTACTCGGTCAACGACACGATCGTGGTCTTCGACCGGATGCGCGAGAACCGCGGCAAGTACGGCGACCTGTCGATCAGCGTCGTCAACTCGAGCATCAACCAGACGCTGTCGCGGACGGTGCTGACGAGCTTCACGGTGTTCGTCGCCACGCTGGCCCTGTACTTCCTGGGCGGGGGGACCTCGTCGGTGCACGGCCTGGCGTTCGTCATGCTGATTGGCACGATCGTGGGCTGCTATTCCTCCGTCGTGATTTCCTCGCCGATCCTCGTGATGCGCGATTACCTGTACAAGGTCTACGTCTGGTCGTACCCGTTCGTCGGCATCGGCCTGCTGGCCTACTTCGGATTCGTCTGGCAGAAGCCCGGCCAGTTCTTCGGCAATTGGGTCGGTTGGGTCTGGGCTGCCCTCCAGGTCGCGTGGGTGGTGCTGGCCACGTGGGCCGCCTGGAGCGACGCCTGTGGCCGGCCTTGGCTTGTGGCCCAGAAGGCCCCCGGCCTGGTCCGCGGACTCACGGCCCTCAGTTTCATCGCGCCGGTTGGCGCGGCGGCCCTCTCGGTGGTCTCGGTGGTCTCGACCACGGCCGGGAACTGGGCGGGACCGGCGGCCCTCGGGTGCCTCATGACCTGTCCGGCCACCTACGCCCTGTACCGCATCAACAAGCGAATGGAGAGCGAAAAAATAAACCCCGCCGGCGCCGCCAGCCGATAGTATCCGCGGGAGAAGGTGACCTTACCGGTTCCGCGAGATTGTCGAGGTGCACGATGCGACCCGTCACGAAGGTGATCCTGGTCCTGTCTCTGGTGGCGCTGGCAGTGGTCGTGCTCTACTTTGCCAGCAGGAAATGGGGAGGCGCCACGGCGACCAAGCCTCCCGCGACCGCCCAGAAAACCGAGACGCCGGCGCCCGGCTACAACGATCCGGTCGCCACGTACCAGCGCTGGCGAGACCGGATCTCCAACCCGGGCGACCCGACGCCGTCCACCGGGACGCGCCGCCCCGAGGGGCGCGACCACCTGCGCTCCACCTCGCGCGATGAGGGCACCGTCGTCGCCCATCGGCTCGACGGGCCCGTGGCGGGCGCCGATCCGCCAGGGCCGGTCCTCAAGCCCGAGGGCATCGTCGGCGAGATCGTCCGCGGGCGACTGACTCCGCCCACCGACGCCGCCGGCTCGTACACCGTCGTCCAGGGCGACACGCTCTGCGGCATCTCGCTCAAGCATTACGGCGACGCGCGGTACGTTTCCGAGATCGTGGCCGCCAACCCGGGCCTCGACGCGAACCGCCTCAGGGTGGGCGCCCACATCGCGCTGCCCGACGTGACGAAGAAGGAGGAGAAGGCGGCCGGCCCGAGCTCGGCCTCCGCCCCGCCCGCCGCGCCGCAGACCAAGGTCTACGTCATCCAGAAGAACGACACCCTCATCAGCATCGCGCGGAAAGTCTACGGCGACTCCGCGAAGTACCCGAAGATCTACGAGGCGAACAAGGACATTCTCTCGTCGCCGAACGCGCGGCTGTACGTCGGCCAGAAACTCCGTCTGCCCGAGCCGCGATAAGCTGATCCTTGTCCGAGCCCATTGACGCTGCGTGTGCCACGGCCGGCTTGCCCGGCCGTGCTTTTTTTCGCCTTCGATCGTTACACCGGGCCCCCCGCATTGGGCGGGTGGCACGGCCACGCGCCGTTGCGTGGCCGTGCTTTCTCAAAGGCGACGCACGGCCACCCCACAGCGGGTGACCGTGCCACCCCACGGAGGCAGGCCTTTCTTTTCTCACCCGTCAACCATTGACAGCCCCACCCCCGCGCGCGATGCTTCTGCAATGCCCAAAGAGTCCTCAACCGTCCGCGTCGGGACCTCCGGCTGGTCCTATCCCGACTGGGAAGGGCGGTTCTATCCGGCGAAAAAGCCCCGCGGCTTCGACGAGCTCGCCTACCACGCCCGCTACTTCGACGGCGTGGAGGTGAACTCGTCGTTCTACCGCCCGCCGACCGCCCGGGCGGTCGCCTCCTGGCTTCGGCGCACGCCGCCCGAGTTCGAGTTCACCTTCAAGCTCTACCAGCGGTTCACGCACGAGCGCGACCGGCCGTGGACGCCCGCCGAGGTCGAGGAGTACCGGCGGGGGATCGAGCCCGCCCGCGAGGCCGGCCGCCTCGGCGCGGTGCTCGTCCAGTTTCCGTGGTCCTACCGGGCCGACGACGCGGGGTTCGAGCACTTGGGCGCGGTCCGCCGCGACTTCGGCGACCTGCCCCTGGTGGTCGAGGTCCGCCACGTCTCGTGGACCGCCGAGCGGGCCGTCCGGTTCCTGAAAGACGCCGGCCTGGGGTTCGCCGACATCGACCAGCCGCTGAGCCACTCGGGCGTCCCGCCGATGACGCTGGTGACCTCGCCCGTCGGCTACGTCCGCCTCCACGGCCGCAACCGCGAGGCGTGGTTCTCGAAGGACGCCGGCCGCGACGCGCGGTACGACTACCTCTATCGCGAGGACGAGCTGGAGGAGTGGATCGGCCGCATCCGCGAGATCGCCCGGCAGAGCGAAAAGACGTATATCTTTACGAACAATCATTACCGCGGCCAGGCCCCCGCCAACGCCCTGCAAATTCTCTCGAAACTCCGCGGCCGCCCCGTCCCCGTCCCCTCGCCCCTCCTGCACACCTATCCGTTCTTGGAGTCCATTGCCGCCGAAGGCCTCCCGCCGGGCGAGCAGGGTGAACTGTTTTGAGAGACGGGTCAGTTATAGTCTTGCAGAATGCTTCAGATTGCTGTATGGTCGCAGAAGAGGTGCGTGACACCGCTTTGCAGGAGTTGGGGACATCATGAAACGAGAGCAAGTGGCGAAGAAGGCGCGTCGTGAACTGCAGGGCTTGTTCCTGCGCTGGAATCGACTCCTGGCAGGAGGGACTCTCATCCTGTACCTCGGGCGGGCCGGGTCAGGGGTACCACCGGTCAAGGAAACAACGCGCCTTTGGATTGATGCCGCGTGGCGAATGCACGATGGGCACAGCGTTTTGGCGGCGTGTCTAGACGAGCCCAAGCGGGTTCTTGCTGCGTTGGTTGAGATCAAGGGTCTCCCCGTGGATTCGGTGATACTCAAAGGCGTGCCCGGGGACATCGTCATACACTTTCGAGGCGGCATTGTAGTCGAATCGTTCGGCCGAGATACCGAGGGCGAGCAATGGGAGGTGAGAAGGAGCGATGGATATCGCTTGGGGCTTGGCGAGCATTGGCAGTTCCACGAGGAGTTCGTGAAACCAGACTGACGTCTATTCCATCGGCCTCAGCCACGGCACACCGATGTCGGCGAGGAGCACTGGGCCGGTGTAGGCCGCGGCGGCGGGGGCGGAGAAGCCGGGCTTGAGGGCGGCCAGGGTCACGGTCCGGCCGGCGCGGATGGTCGGGCCGAGGGGCTGGCCGGTATCGCAGTCGAGGCCGCTCGGGATGTCGATCGCGAGAACGGCCCTCCCGGCGGCGTTGACCGCCGCGATGACGCTCGCGTACGGTTCGCGGATGCTCCCCTTCGTGCCGGTGCCGAGGAGACCGTCGATCACGAGGTCGGCGGCCTGGAGGCGCGGCCGCAATTGCCGCACGATCTCCTCGGCGGGGCCGTCGAGGCACTGGATGGCGAAGCCCATCCGCTCGAGAATCGCAAGGTTGATGCCGGCGTCTGCCTGAATCTGGTCGCGCGGCGCAAGGACCATGATCTCCGCCCGGATGCCGTCGATGGCCAAGTGCCGCGCGACGACAAAGCCATCCCCGCCGTTATTGCCGCGGCCGGCGAGGACCAGCACTCGCGGGTGGAGCAGGCTGTCGATCATACGGCGCGCCGCCTCGGCGATCTGGCGGCCGGCGTTCTCCATAAGGGCGATGCTCGGCACCCCAAGCGTCTCGATGCAATAACGGTCGAACGCCCGCACCTCGTCTCGCGTGGCAATCGGTGGCGGCGGCATGGGTGCCTCCTGCGCTGAAGCTCGGCGGTGATTCGGCATCTCCCGCCGCTCCCGCGGCGGGCTCGAATACTTCATGCGATCTTGTGCAGCATCGCGATGATGTCTTCTTTCGTCACCGGCCTTGGGTTGGCATTGGTCGAGCCGCCGGGCAGGGCCTCGTCGGCCATGGAGGCGAAGGCGGCCGGGTCGAGGTGGTATTCCGTCAGGCGGGTCGGCAGGCCGCACGCGGTCAGGAGGCCGCCGCCGTACGCGACCGGGTCGCCGCCGAAGAGGCGCGCGAGCGTCGCGAACTTCGCGGGCGCCGCCTCGCGGTTGAACTCGAGTGCCGCCGGCAGCAGCACCCCGCACGCGAGGCCGTGCGGCACGCCGAACTGCACGCCCACCGGGTGCGCCATCCCGTGAATGACGCCCAGCCGCGCGTTCGTCAGCGCCAGCCCCGCCATGGCGCTCCCCCACGCGGCGGCGGTGCGGAGTTCGAGGTCGCCGCCGCGCGTCACCACCGCCGGAAGGGCTCGGACCATCTCCTCGGCGGCGCGAAGCGAGATCGCCTCGGTCAGCGGTGTGGCGAACCGCGAGAGGTACGATTCGACCGCCTGCACGAGGGCGTCGATGCCGCTCGTGGCCGTCACCCGCGGCGGCGAGGAGAGCGTGACCGCGGGGTCCACGAGGGCCACGGCGGGCACGAGCGACTCGTCGCGGATGCTGGCCTTGAACTTCCGCTCGCGGTCCGAGATGACGCCGTTGTTGGTCATCTCGCTTCCGGTGCCGGCGCTCGAAGGGACGGCGATGATCGGCAGGCCGGGCCGCGTGATCCGTTTGCCCTGGTGAAACGCGCGGGTCGGCTCGTCCTCGCGGGCGAGGCCGGCGGCGACCTTGGCCACGTCGATCGCGCTTCCGCCGCCGAGACCGATGACCACGTCGGCGGCGTGCCGGCGGAGGGTCTCGCGGCAGCGGTCCACGGTGGTCACGTCGGGCTCCGGCTCAACCCGGTCGAAGACGGCGGT
>JAPLML010000650.1 GCA_026387055.1 Planctomycetota bacterium
GCGTGCAAGGAGGGCACGCCCACGCGGTCGAGTTTCGATTTTGCCGGGCCGCTGACCGAGGCGGTGCTGTTGGGAACCGTCTGTGTGCGATTGGGCGGCAAGCTGCTCGTCTGGGACGGCGACAATCTAAAGGTCACAAACGTTCCCGAAGCCAACCACTATCTTCACTACGAGTACCGCAAGGGCTGGACACTTTGAATAAGGAGCAAAACAACCAGGATCGGGCGGAAGCCAACAGCGTCCGCCTGCCGACCGAGTGGAATAAGGCGGACGGAGTTGTTGGGAGGGACGCTGGATGGAGGAGATGAAGGATGAGTAGCCGCAGAAAGGTGACGCGCCGACAACTCCTCGGTGCCACAGCGGTCTCCGCCGCCGCGGCCGCGCTCGGCCGGTTGCCTCGAACCTTTGCCCAGGAGCCGGCGATGCCGCGCAATCGCAAGACGCTCCTCTCCTTCTACTGCGATGACACGAGCCCCTACGCCGTCGGCGCGAAGGCATTCCAGACATTCCTCGACTACTGTGCCGAGCAGAAGATCGCCGGCGAGTCGAGTGCCATCCTCGGCGGGGGCGGCCACTCCATGACCCGCAAGCCGAGCGACGAGGAGCAGGCGTTCCTCAAGCAGGTCGCACGGGCATGGGATTGCGGCATCGGCACGCACATGGAGGTGATGACCCACAGCGGCCTCTTCGACTTCCAAACCAACCGCGAGCCCGAGGGCGCCGTCCATGAAGGACTGTGGCTGCACGAGCCCGCCGTCACCCAGGCCGAGTACGAGCGCTACTTCCGCAGCATTCTCGCCGAAGGGGACGGCGCGGGCATTCGGTTCACCGGCCTCACTTGGCCGGGGTGCGGCTGTGACCCCTGCAAGCGCCGGTACGCCTAACTGCGGGCCAAGGGGCCCGCGGTGCCGAATCCCGCCGGCTGGAAGGCCCTTCTCGCCCTGGCCAAGGAAGGGAAGTTCCGCGGGCGGACGGTCCCGTGCTTCTTCGGCTCCGACGAGAGGGATGGCACCATTCACCGGAAGGCCGCCGACGGGGAGTGTGGCGTCTATGATCTGATGCCCAATGCCCAGGACCATTTCGGTATCTGGGAGAACAGCCCGGACCATGTCAATCCGGACTACTACGTTACGGCCGACGGCAAGTCGGGGATTCTCGTGCGACATGTTCAGGCCGGCGCGCCCTATGCCATCTGGTACACCCATTGGCAGGGCGTGAACCCGGCCAAGGGCGTCGGCTGGAAGGCGTTCACGACCGTTGTGGAGAGGATCGGTAAGCATCTCGGCGACCGCGTCGTCTGGATGCGCCCGAGCGACATCACGGACCGCTACCACAAGGCCGGCGGGTGGGGGTTCATGGACGAGTTGTGATCCTGAACGGAGATGGACGGTGCGATAAAGTCGCCGGAAAGGCCTGCGATGGTTGCGGGCAAGCGTCCCAGGGGAAATGTCGGTTGGGAGACGGTCATGTGCTGCCCCAGCATGAGCCGGCGCGAGTTCTGTGCGGTGACGGCCATGGGTCTGGTCGGGGGAGTGATCGGTTCGTCGCCGGCGCTGTCCGGCGCCCAGGCGCCGGCCGTCGAACCCTGGGGCCCCGACAAGCCGATGGTGGTGACGGGCAGGCCCCTGCGCGTCCAGCCCCATTTCCGACACCACGGCGTGCATGGCGCTGAGTTGGCTGAACGACGAGGGATACATGGCCTTCTGCGAGTCGGACTTCGTGATCATCCCATGCGGAGTCCTGCTGCACTACGTGTCGGGCAAACCCGTCTTCCTGCACAACTCCACGTTTCCGCACAAGGCGACGGTCATGTGCGCCCATTGCACCTCGCCTCGGCGGATGGACGGCCATCGCTACGAGCCCGCGCGGATCATGACGCACTACGAATCGGATTTCGGCGCCGCCCCCAAGGTCGAGATGCCCGTCGGCCAGGCGGTCAGTTTCATCGATCCCGAGTACAGCACGGGCAGGTGGGTGGGCATCAAGGGTGTCGTGCGCGACAACCCGTTCTTCGACATCTGCCGCAGCCAGCAGGACGTGGAAATCCTGGGCGACTGGAAACGCCTGCTGGCCGAGGCGCGCGACTCGCATTGGATGATGGCCTACGGCGACTGGCTCCGCGAGATCGACTATGCCGCCTGGAAGATCGGCGTGCGATGGGTGAACGTCTCGTAGGGGGGTCAGTCACGTGTGCCTGCACTAGCCCCCGCCGGCAGGCGGGGGTCGATTGGCCAGCCGATGCTCGGGGGCGCCTTCGACCCCCCGCTGCCGCGGGGGGCTAGTCAAGGCAAGGCGCGGGCGGCGGCGCGAGGCGAAGGATGAGCAGCCCCACGCCCGCCAGCAACGACTCGACCGCCACCTGGAAGAACCGGACCGACACGATGACCAGGGCCGTGGTGGCGTCGCCCAGGACGGTCGCCAGGAGGAGCAAGAGCAGCCCCTCGCGCACGCCCAGCCCCGCCGGCGCGAAGACCGCCACGAACCCGATCGTCACCGCCAGGGCCGACGCCGAGATCACGAACGGCGCGCGGGCGAGCGGCACGTCCGACACCGACCGCGCCGCCAGCCAGAAGGCCATGCCGATCAGGAGCCACTGGAAGCAGACCA
>JAPLML010000610.1 GCA_026387055.1 Planctomycetota bacterium
CCGTGCATTTGCGTGCCTGTTGGCGAAGCACGGCCACGCACAGGCGCCCGCCGCGGGGGGCAGGCTGTGGCCGTGCCACACGGCGCACAGTGAGCATCCCATGGCGGATTCGCTTGGCCTGAGCCGCAACCAAGGTGGCCCGTCACGCTGCCACGGCGGGTTCTCGCTCATCGAACTCCTGGTCGCCATCGCGATCATCATGGTCCTCGCGGCCCTCCTGGTCGGCGCCGTCGGCACGGCCAGCGAACTGGGCGGCCTGACCGCCTGCCGGTCCAACCTGCACGATCTCGGCATCGCCCTCCTGGCCTACGCCAAGGACCACGGCGGGGCGTTGCCGGTGACGGAGACGCTCGACGGGCGGCAGCCCGAACTGACCGCCGCCCTGGCCAAGGGGGGATACCTGACGGAGCCGCGCACGTACTACTGCCCCGCCGAGCGGGTCCCCGAGCGCCGCTTCTCCCAGGAGAATTTCGACGAGGGGCGCATCGGCTACTTCTACTTCTCCTGTGAAAAGGCGTCGCCGAACCGCCTCCTCAGCACCTTTCTGCGGTGGAACGTCACTTGGCCGCGGCGCCTCCAGACGGCCATGCCCTCGGGCACCTGGGTGGCGAGCGACTGCTGGTTCAGCGGCGGCCCGACCGCCCACCGCTCCTTCAAGAAGGGCGTCAATTACCTGACACTCAGCGGCTCGGTCGGCATGGTGGAGGAGAGTCCGCGGGAGAGCTTCCGCTGAAACTGACACCCGCCGATTGTCGCGCGGCGGGTCTCCTGACCCGCCGCGCACGATCCTGCCCCACGCGGGCGGGGGCGATGTAGCGCGGGGGGTCAGGAGACCCCCCGCGCACGAACAGCGCGGAAGGAGCACCACAGGCGACCTATGGCGATGCTTCTTATCGGCGTCGACGATACGGACAACCTGGAGAGCCGCGGCACGGGGCATCTGGCGCGGCAGCTCGCGGCCGAGTGTGTGCGGCGCGGCATGACGGCGCTGGGCGTCACGCGGCACCAGTTCCTCGTCGACCCGCGGATACCCTACACGTCGCACAACAGCGGCGCGTGCGTAGCGGCCGCGTGCGATGAGGGGCCCGCGGCCGCCGAGTTCGCCTTCGATTTCGTGGCGGAGCGCGCCGCCGCCGGGTCCGACCCCGGCGTGTGCATCGCCGAGGCATCGAACGTCCCGGAGGCCGTCATCGCCCTCGCCCGTGCCGCCACGCGCCGGGTCGTCGAGAAAGACGAGGCCCTGCGCCTCGCCGCTGCTGCCGGACTGGCGGTGCGGGAACTCGGGGGCACCGGGCTGGGGGTCGTCGGCGCCGTGGCCTCCGTGGGCCTGCGGGCCGAGGGGAACGAGGGCCGCTTCATCGACCTGCCGGGGCTTCGCGACCTGCCGGCGCGGGTCCGGGCGGAAGCACTGACGCGCCTCGGCATCGCGCTGGAGTATCCCGACTCGGGGCCTTGCCCTCGGCCGGAGGATGTGTACGATACGCTCGGCTGGGTCCGGCCCCGTCTGGCGGCGGGCAGGCCGGTTCTGCCGCTGGAGTGGAGCGCGAGTGGTCATGCATGGACGCCCGTTGATCACAAGCACGCCAAGCCGTAGCCTCTCGGTCGCCGAACACGCCAGCGCGGTCCTGATCACCGCGGCCGTCGGCGCCGCGGCGGGCCTCGTGGCGGGCCAGCTCCGCCTGCACCTTGGTCTGCCGGGACACAAGGTCCTCTTCTGGCTGACGCCGGTCCTGGCGGCCCGCCTGATCGCGGGCGGCCCAGCCGGCGCGACCGCCGGCGCCCTGGCCGCCGCGGTGGCGACCGCTGTGGCGGGCGGAAACTTGGCGGGGTCGCTCGTTCAGCTTCCGCTGATCGGTGTGGCGGGCCTGGTGATTGACGCGGCCGCCTGGCTGGCGG
>JAPLML010000342.1 GCA_026387055.1 Planctomycetota bacterium
GCGATCACGGCGCCGATCCCGGGCCTCGTGAGCCTCCACCAGGTCGACAACGCCGCCGCCGCGGTGGCCGAGCGGCGCAAGCTCGACCTTGCGGAAAGCCGCGAGCGCCCGGGGACCGCCGGGGCCGTCGCTTCGGCCCCACGCCACGGGCGGCGCGACGGCGATGTCGGCCGCAAGGAGTCTCATCGTGTTCGTCCACTCGCGGCGGGCCGGGCACATCGGCCACCGCCGCCGCACCAGGTCGCGCCAGGAAGTGCCGGCACGCGCGCCCCACCAGCGTTTCAGGTAAATGACGACCGGCGCCCCGTCGCCGCCGCGCAGCTCCAGCCGCGAGACGGACCTCAGGCGGTGGCCGTCGACCGGCGCGCGCTCGCCGGCGGCAAAGAGGGCGTCGAAATCCGCCAGCCCGGCGGCTTCGAGCACCTCGCGATACTCCGGTTGCAGGATCAGCGTCGTCATGCCCGTTAGCGGTCCAGCGAATCGTCGCTGAGAAGCTGGCGCGCCAGGTCGGAGCCCATGACCCGGCGCAGGGCGCGGCGGGCCTTGGCATTGCCGCGCCAGTGTCCGAGGCCGCCGCGCCCGAGGTAGGCCGTGGCATGGGCAACGTGCTCTACATACGTGTGCATCTCTTGTGAGGTCAAGTGGACGCCCTCGTAGCCGGCCTGCGCGAGCCCGCGGTACAGAAGCTCCCCCGTGGCGTGAGCCGGGTCCGGCTGCCAGTTGAGGCCGAGCGCCCGCACCAGGTCCAGGCGGTAGACGGCGCAGAACGACCGCGGATACCAGGGGCTCGGCCCCTGTCGGGGGTTCGGCGGCAGCCCCGCCAGGCGCCGCAGCCATGCCTTCGCGGGCCGCAGGTCGCCGAGCCGTTTCATCGCGCGGTACCAGCCGGGATCGGTATCGAGCTTGTCCGACCCGATCGCCGCCGCCCGCGGGTTGGCTTCGAGGGGATCGATGAGGGCGCCCAGCCACCCTTCCTTGCGGACGATTGTATCGGTGTGGAAACTGACAAGCCAGCGTCCGCGGGCGGCGGCCATGCCGATGTCCATGGCGGAGGCGTGGGCGAGGACGGGGTTGGGCTCGACTTGCGGCCCGCGCTCGATCAGGCGAATCCACGCCACGCGACGCAGGGCTTCGAGCGAACCGTCCTCGGAGTGATTATCGACAACGATCGTTTCGTACGGGTGATCGGTCAGGCGGCGGATCGCCCGCAGGCACAGCGTCGCCAGCTCAGCCGTCTGGTAGTGCGGGATGACGATGGATGCCAGGCTGTCCGGCGTCAGCCGGCCAAGGCGAATGGCTTCGAGCTCTTGGCGGTCGAGCATAGTCAAGGCGCCCTGTCTGGCGCGGCGGGCCCAAGGCCGGGTGCCATGCTTTCTCGATGTTGCGAGAGCATGCCCGCCGGATATTCGACGCCCAGCCTTTCGCAAAGGCGCAAACGCATGGCACCCCCAAATGACCGGTGACGGCGCGCTAATCTTCATCGCGCCGAAGGGCCTCGGCCAGCGCGTCGAGGGCCTCGTCGGGCTTGATCTTCCACATGCACTCGCTTGTGCCCGTCGGGCACGTCGGCTCCTGGCACGGCCCGCACGGGGCGATTCCCTGGAGGCGGACCTCCTTCGAGTGCCACGTCTCGGTCCACTCGATGTGCGTCGGCCCGAAGAGGGCGACCACCGGCCGGCTAAAGGCGGCCGCGTAGTGCCTCAGGCCGCTGTCAATCGCCACCATGGCCTTCGCGTGCTTGACGACGGCCCGGGCCGAGGCCAGGTTGATGCCCTTGTCGTGGAAGGTCCCGCCGCCGCCGGCAGCCTCGGCGATGGCCGCGGCAATCGGCGCCTCGGCCGGACTGCACAGGATGGCCGCGTCGAGCTGGAACCGCCTCTTGGCGCCGCGCGCCAGCGCGGCCCAGTGCTCGACCGGCCAGCCCTTCGAGGGGCCGAAGGCGTAGCCGGGGCAGAGGAGGAGCGTCCGGGCCGGGTCGAGCCCGCCCGCGCGATAGGCCGCCGCCGCGGCCGCTTCGTCGGCGTCGGTGGTGAAGAGCTCCATCCGCCGGTCGTCCGTGGGAGCGCCAAGGACAGCGGCGAGCGCAAGGTAATAGGTGATCTGGGGCGTCGGCACAAAGTGCCCGTCCCTGGTCGCAGCGCGAAGGCGGTCCGTCAGGAACACGCCACGTCCGCCGCGGGCATAGCCGATCCGCCGACGCAGGCGGCCCATCCAGAAAAGAAGCGCGCTGCGCACGCTATTCGGAAGAAGTATTCCTGTGTCGATATGCTCCTGACGCAGCGCTGCCGCGGCGCGCTTGAGGTCGGCGGCGGTCTTCCCGACCTCAACGTAGGCGTCCAGCCACGGGTTGGGCTCGAGGACCGTCTGCACGTACGGCCGCAGCACGCCGACGATCCGCTCCCGCGGGAACCGCGCGCGAAGGGCCCGCAAGGTGGGCGTGGCCATGACGGCATCGCCTACCCAGTTCGGCAATGCCACGGCCAGGGTCATGGGTTCCTCTCGAGCAGGAGGAGCGACACCACCACCAGTTGCAGAAAAATGGCGATCTGGAGGTATACCGCCTTCTCGTCGCTCACCAGGCCGAGCACCAGGCCGCAGAACAGGGCGCCGGCCTGGACCAGGTACGCCAGGAGCCGGAGGAACGTGAAGCTGCCGCCGCGCCGCGACCGGGTCAGGCGGCGCAATTCGACGAGCATGGCGCGAAGCAGGTCGGTCGTGTTCCCCGGGATGGCGTCGTCGGCGCCCTGCGGCTGGCGCGCGAGGCACTCGCCGCAAAAGAGAAAACCGTCGCGCTTGCCGGCGGTCCCCGAGGCGAGGTCCGACTCGAATACGTCCCGGCCGCAGCGTGCGCATCTCCCGCGCGCGGCAGGCGGCGCGGCAGGCTCATGGGGAGCAATCACGGGTACCTCCTTCGCCGCGGGAGTGGGCGCCGGCTCAGGCTCGGCGTGGAGGGGCTCGGACGCCGGTGCTGCTTCAGGAGTCGCGGTGACGGGGGCCTCGGCGGGCGCCTCGACAGGCGGTTCCACAGGCGAGGCCACAGGTTCGGCGGCCTGCGGCGCGTGGGCGATGACGCCCGGCGTGGTGAGGATGACACCGGCCGCCTCGTCCAATCCGACCGCTTCGGCCGTGGGCGGGGTCACGTTGTCGGGGCGAGGGCCGTCCTGGGCTGAACTCGCCGGGAGCTTGATGGTCCGCAAGCCGGCGGCCTGGCCGGCGCCGATGTCGCGCCACGAATCGCCCACGAGCCACGAGCGGGCCAGATCGAGGTCCAGATCCTTGGCGGCCCTCAAGATCAGCCCCGGCTTCGGCTTTCGGCACTCGCAGTCGAGCGCGAGGTCGGTTCGCCGCGCCGTGGCCGGATCGGGATGGTGGGGGCAGGCGTAGTAGGCATCGACGCGGGCGCCAAGGAGATCGAACTGCTCGTCGAGGGCCTGGTGGAAGCGGTGCAGGTCCTCCTCGGACATCAGACCCCGCGCGATTGCCGCTTGGTTCGTGACCACGATGAGCTTGTAGCCGGCGGCCGACAGCCGCGCGA
>JAPLML010000171.1 GCA_026387055.1 Planctomycetota bacterium
GGCCCCGATCCGGATCGCGCCGAGGCCGAGGAAGCGGTGGCCGTCGGTCAGGAGCTCGATTTGGCTGGGGCCGAGTTGAAGCTCGCGCTTGGTTGTCGATCCTTTACAGCACGCGTCCGCCGCGGCGGACGGCGAAGAAGCTGTTTCAGAACCGGAGATCGCGCGGTGGGCAGTCTTGCCCACCGCGCGCATGCGCCCGAATTCTAGCGGCGGGCAAGACTGCCCGCCGCGCGACCCCGCCCGGACGGGCGGTTCTGAAACAGCTTCTTACGGCTTCGACGCGGTCGTGTCCACCACCAGGGCCGGCAGGCGCTCGTGGTTCTCGCTCGCCTCGCCGGCCGGAAGCGGGTCGTGCCACCAGGAGAGGATCCACGGCCCGTCGCCTTCCTGCCGGTCCTTCTTCCACCACGCCAGGCTCCGCCCGGCAAACGCGACGTCCGGGTCCTTACTCGCCTGCCACTCGACCGCCCATGCATCGAGCGACTGCGTCTTCCCCGCCGCATCCTTGCCCCGGTCGCCCTGGACGAAAAGTGCGGTAATCACGTCGCTCCGGTTGGCGAGCTTCCGGAGTTCCGCTTCCCGCACCTCGTGAGGCACGTAGCCGTATGGCGTGTCCTCTCTTGCCAGGGTATGAAACAAGGCTTGAGGCTGCCGGGACTCGATCCAAGTACCCATGGACCGGCAGTAAGAACGGGCGGAAGCGCGTTCCTCGCGTTCTTTCAGCCAGCTCTTTACAGAGTCGATTGGCGCCACGTTGGGAAGATACCGGCTTGCCTCCATTACCGGGGTGTAACAGGCCAATTCACGTATTGTTCCCTGCGCCTTAAAGAGATCATCGGATGTGGCCAGCACTGGCAGCGGCAGGGGGGGCACGTAGGGGGGGGAACTGAAGCCTTCTGTCACAAGATCGACGTACTGAAGGTACTCGGCCGTCTCGCCTCCGCGTGATTCGAGGAACACGAAATGCTCCAGAGCAGCCGTGCCGCGTCCGCCGGTCGCATCGAGCGCGACGGGCCGGGTATAGAAGACGCGGGCTTCCACGATTCGTGCCGCGCGCACTCCCCCCAAGAGCCCAATCAGAGTAGTTGCCCCAATCGCAATGGCTAGAAGTGCTGCCGCGGGCACCAGCCTCGGCCGACGTGGCACGAGGAGGCCGACGAGAAGCACCACGAAGGAGAACATGGCCAGGCACACCCAAAGGTTGCGCCGGTGCTCTGCGGACCAAGACCTGACGCTGAACAGGCGGTATGCTTCTGGCTGCACCGTCTCCATGACAGAGAGCGGGAACGGGGCATCGAGCTGGACCTCGAGAGGTGACCCGCCAAGTATGATGTCTCGGCCATGTCTGTCATTGAATCCTTCGAAATCCACATAGGCTGGCATCACAGTGGCGTCCACAAGGCTGCAGCGGCGGGTCCAGTCCTCTGTAAGGAAGCCCGAAAGCAATCGCACCTGTCTTACCCCAAGCAACCGGCGAATCCTATCGAGAGGCGGCTCATCCACGCTCCCGGCTCCTAGCGCTATACAGACGACGGCGGTGTCTTGCGATATGGGGCGGACATCGGGTGGGCGCACGGTGACGCGCACTGCCCGGCCAGTCTTGGCGGTGACGAAGTCCAGAGTGAGCGACAAGTCGCCCCCCACATAGTAGGCCGGCCACAGCATCTCGACCACCGTCTCGCCAGGTTGGAGGGGGGGTATCGCGCTGGTAACCTCTACGGGGCCTCCTGTGCCTAGCCGTATCTCATCGAACACTTCGGCCGTGTTATTGGTCACGGCTAACTTAACCGGTACGTAGGCGCCGGGGCGGGCGAGGCCGTTGGTGATGTCGAGCGTGGCGGTGACGTCGATGCCCTGGGCTCGCGCGGCCGCGGCCAGGGCAAGCGTGGTGACAACGGGCAGGAGTAACGAGGCCCATTTGGCCGTCCGCCGCGGCGGACGCGTGTTGTGGCTCGCAAGAACGCGTCCGCCGCGGCGGACGGCTAAATGGGCGCGGCGAAGATCGCTAAGGGTCGCGGCCGTGCCGGCCGCGGCTGAACGATGGCGCGAAGGCCGGACGATCGTGGCCTTACCGGCCGCGGCCCAACAAGGCAATCCGCCATCCGCCATCCGCCATCCGCAATGCCTCACGGCACGCCCCCGCTTGCTTCGAGGCGCTTCCATATATGGATGGCCGCCGCCACGCTCCATGCCTGGGCGATGCAGCCGCCGGGGCGGTGGGGCGGGTCGCCGTCGAAGACCTCGCCGACGAAGCCCAGGCCCGCCTCCTCCGTCGAATCCAGCAGGCCCGCCAGGATCTGGCCCGCCTCGGCCCGGGCGCACTCCTGCTTCTCGACGGCGAAGACCGCGTCGACGTACGGCCCCAGGAGCCACGGCCAGGCGGTTCCCTGGTGGTAGGCGGCGTCGCGCGGGTCGGGGCCGCCGGCGTACCGCCCGCGATAGGCCGGGTTGTCTGCCGAGAGGGTCCTGAGGCCGCGCGGCGTCAGGAGTTTCTCCCGCACAGCGCGGACGACCGCCCGGGCCCGCTCGCCCGTGAGCGGCGCGTGCGGCAGGCCGACATCCGGCGGCCGGATCCCAGAAAAGCTCTTCGAACGCGCGCCGGGCCTTGTCGGCCGCTTCGGCGGGGGCGGGGCACTCCAGGCGCAGCCGCGAGGCCAGCTCCTTCATCAGCCGGAGCCCGGAGACCCACAGGGCGCAGATCTCGACCGCCTTGCCGTAGCGCGGCGTGACGGGCCGGCCGCGGCTCTTGGCGTCCATCCAGGTGAGCTGCGTGTCGGGCGACCCGGCGGTGATGAGGTGATCGCCGTCGGCGCGGATGCCGAAGCGCGTGCCCTTGGCGTACCCCTCGCAGATTCCACGGGCGGCGGACCACAGATGTTCGCGCACGAAGTCCGCCCGGCCGCCGGCCTGCACGTAGGCGGCCATCGCCTGGATAAACCACAGGCTGGCGTCGACGGTGTTGTACTCGGGCTGGCCGGACTCCTCGGCGAACCGGTTGGGGATCATCCCCTGGCTGGCGGCGGACGCGAAGGCTTGGAGGACCCTTTCGGCCGCGTCGAGCCGGCCGGTCTCGATCGCCAGGCCGGGCAGGGCGATCATGGTGTCGCGGCCCCAGTCGCTGAACCAGTGATAGCCGGCGATGACGGTGGCGAGGCGCTCGCCGCGGACCTCGCGCTTCACGAGGAACGCGCCGGCGGCGCGCGCCAGCCGCGCCAGGCGCTTGTCGCGCGGCGAGCCGGCGTAGACCGCCAGCTCCACCTGCCGCGCCATGTGCGACTTGCGGGCCGTCGCCACGTCGATGGGCCGGGGCGGGTCGAGGGAGCAGAAGAGGCGCCACTCGCGGGGGCCGCTCCCGTGGAAGGTCCACCGCCCGGGCGTCAGGAGGTCCTCGAGATGGTCGAAGCCCCGCGCGCGCTCGACGCGCCGCAGGACGCGGTAGTACCACGTCGGATTGATGGTGACGAAGGCATCGTCATCCGTCCATAAAAACACGCTCGGCGCGCCCTCGGAAAGGCACCGGATGCCGCGCCCGCCTTCCGTCGGCTCCACGCGGAACCGGTCATGCTTGTGCATGAGGTGGTGGAAGGACCGCAGGGCGAGCATCGGCGCAAGGTCCACCGACCACGCCCCGTCGCCGTGCACGCGGTAGGTCAGGCACACGCCGGCGCCGTCCCACAGGAGGAGCACCTCTCGCTCGATCACGCGGCCGCCGACTTGCGACGTGAGGCGCGGCAGCGGTTCAAGGTCGAAGCGCTCCGCGTACCGGAACCCGTCGGGGTAGAAGCCGTCGCCGTACTCGGTGGTCGAGAGGTAGGTCTCGTGGCCGTCGGCCGAGAGGCGCTCGTCGATGTGCGAGAGGATGACGCGGCGGTCCACGGGGGGCTTGACGGCGGGCACCCACAGGCCGTGGTAGCGGCGCGTGCCGCACATCAGGATCGTCGAGGAGGCGTAGCCGCCGGCGCCGTCGGTGAGGAGCCACTCGGTCGCCAGGGCCCGGTCGAGGTTATGGAGCATCGCGGCGTCGAGGTGCACGGGTGGCTCCCCTATGGCGCGCCCCTGTTCAGCCGTCGCCGGCACGGCATTTGGCCCCCGGTGATTCACCGGGGGCGAAATAAACATCACGGCCGTACCGGCCGCGGCCAAACGATGGCGACCGTCGCCTCAGGCGGCGACGACTAAACGTTACGACTTGGCCGGCGCGTCGGCCGGCTGGATGTCCAGGTGAATGACGCGGATCGGGCAGTTCGCTTCGCACTCGCGGCACAGGACGCACGAGGCCAGCCGGCGGACGCTGATGTAGGACTTGTCGTTGCACAGCTCGAAGATCTTGGGCTGGCACCGGGCCAGGCACACGCCGCAGCCGACGCAGTCCCGCGCGTCGACCGAGAGGGTGATCCGCCGCCCGTCGTCATTGAAGGTGCCGACCGTCACGAGGTCGGGCGTCTGCTCGTCCCTCTCGGTCACCTGGTGCGCTTCCTGCCAGGAATGGCTGCGGATCTGGTGGCGGCCGCGGCGGTCCATGCGGAAGATGCTGCGCCCGCACGTGGGGCACCGGTGCAGGTCCTCCAGCTTCTGAAGGTACTTGATCAGCGTCATCACGAACGTGCCGTGGCTCCATGTGAGGGGGCTCACCGACAAGGGCTTGTTCGTGTACGGGTCCACCTGCTCGGCGAGGACGCCGGAGCGGAGGGCGTGCGAGGCCGCCCACTCGAAGATCGGCACCGCCTCTTTGAGCTGGGCGACCGAGGAGCCGCGCGAGATGTAGTAGTCGGCCAGCCAGATCGTGGTGACGAACCAGGGGTTCCCCGGCACGCCGCGCTTGTCGGTCGAGACCCGATGGTACGTGTCGTTCTCGTAGCGGGCCATGCCGCTGACGGGCGTGTGGACCCAGAGGGTCTTGGCGACGGCGTCCATGGTGCTCTTGACGCGCGGGTCGGCGGCCTCGAAACAGTGGAACTTGAAGACGGCGAAGAGGCTGGCGTCGACGGTGGCGTCGATCTCCCAGCCGCCCTTGTCGGTCGGGACGAGGCGGCGGATGAACCGCTGAAGGCTGTCGCTCCAGAGGCGCGTGGCCATGGCCTCGCGGACCTCGGTGGCGGCGCGGTCGTAGCGCTCGGCCCGCACCGGGTCGCCGAACGTCTGGGCGAAGTTACGGGCGGCGACGAGGCCGCCGTACACCGTGGCCACCGTGTACGTGTGGATGCCGTAACGCTCCTCCCACAGGTCGTAGGACGGCAGGGGCAAGTGCGTCTCGGGGTCGCGGAAATCGACCATGAAGTCGGCCGCCTTGCAGATGAGCGAGTGATACAGCGGCCGCACGTACTCCACGTCCTTGTAGTGCCAGAAGTGCCGCCACAGCGCCCACAGGACCAGGGCCGTCTGGTCCTCCTGGATCGGCAGGCGCTGCCGGCCGTCGACCACCCCCGGATGCCACGACGTGGCGGGCGTGCCGTCCGGGTTGTACTTGTGCAGCAGGTACCCCTCCTTGGTGATCAACTCGCGGCACCAGCTGTAGAAGCGGCGCGTGACGTCGGGGAAGCCGGCCAGGTCGAGGGCGTGAGACACCAGGGCGCCATCCCGTGGCCACATATAGGAATACGTATCGCGCGAGAACTGGAGGACGTCGGAGTCGTTGGCGGCGATGACGGCGCCCCGGTTGTCGATCTGGCTGCGGATAATGAGGAGGCTCCGCTTGAAGAGGTCCCGCACCCGCGCCGGCAGGTTGCCGAAGTTGTACGCCGGGCCGTTGACCCAGGCCCGCCAGTAGCCGATCGTCCGCTGGAGCATCTCGCCGGGCGACCGGGCCTTGAGGATCTCGTGGATCTGCGTGAGCTCGTCGTACGACTGGGCGACCGCCAGGTAATAGTAGACGGTCTCCGAGGCGCCGGGCTCGAGCGTCACCGTCAGGCCGATCGTCGAATCGACGGCCCCCTGGCTGATGGGGTTGCCGGAGAGCGCGCCGTCCTCGGCGTCGCGCCACGTGCCCTCGGCCCCGCGGAACCCGCACGTGCCGGTGGCGAACATCTCGACGCCGTGCTTGTCCTTGCCGTCGGGGCCCCGGCGGCAGAAGGCGGCCATGACGTAGCGGGCGTTGCGGTAATGGACCACCGCCGCCAGGCGCGGGTCGTAGTAGGCCGTGTCGCCCACCTTCGACCCGTACATCGAGAGGTCCTGCTGGAGAAAGACGCGCAGATCTCGCCGCCGGTCGGCCAGGTTCGTCACCTTGATCCGGCGGATGAAGACGTTGCGGTTGAAGTCCACCGCGTCGTTGCAGTACAGGCGGACCTTGAGGGGATCGTTCTTCAGCGAGACGCTGGTGGTCAGCGTCTCGCGCAGATACCGGAGGGACTTCTGCCAAGAGGGGTCGTTGGTCCAGGCCAGGCGGCCGTCGGCCCAGATGCCGAAGCGGCACGGACCCCACCCGGCGTGGTTTTCCTGACCGACGTACGGAAAATACACGTCGCGAATCTGGTAATCGGAGTCGAAGCAGATCAGCAGGTTGCCGTTCCCGACGGGAATGTCGCGCGGCACTTTGGACCTCCACAGCCAGCCCCGGTCAATGCAGGCAATTATAGACCCCCGGCGCGGGCAATGCAATCATTGCACAGATCGGCGCCGTTCGAGCCCGCCGCGGAAGCGGCGGGACATCCCCTCAAGTGCGAAGTGCGAAGTGCGAAATGACCGGCCGCCCATGTAGGCCGGGGCGCGCCCCGGCTATAGCCAACCTGGAACTTGGAACCTTGAACTTGGAACTGCCTTTCACCGCTTCAGCCGCACCCGCACGTTATCCAGGACGTTCATGAAGTTGATGTAGGAGTCGTACGGCGATTCATAGGGATTGAAATACTTGTGCACGTCGCCGTCGGCGAACCACTTCGTGCACATGTAGTAGAAGTGGTCCGAGGTCTGGAGCCGCCGCCAGTCGTGCAGGAGCTGCGGGTCGCCGGTGGCCTTGACGGCCTCTTCGAGCCGGTACAGCTCGTGCAGGGCGTTCGACTGCATGGCGTTGCCCAGCCAGGCCGAGAGGTCGCGCTCGACGTCGGCCCACGAGATCATGTGCGGGATGTCGAGCTCGGCCACCGGCGCGTAGGTCTGGACGGCCCGCGAGAGCGTCATGAAGTTGTTGTCCGGCCGCCGCAGGACGTACTCCGGCAGGTGATACATGAAGTCGAAGATGCCGGAGTCGGCCCACTGGTGCTCGCCGAAGGTCTCGTAGTCCATGAAGAGGTTGACGACGAACCCGTTGCCGTTGACCTGGTCGACCCACGTGGCGAACTTGTCGGCCTTCAGGGGCCACTCGGCCCAGTTCCGGTCGGAGAACCGGAAGGCGATGTCGTCCGACAGCCGGTAGTTCTTCAGGAGCAGCGCCAGCCGGTCCGTGCCGATGGGGCGATACAGGAAGTTCGGCGACCGGTAGCCGAGGATGTGGTCCGCCCCCTCCGCCGCGATGCCCAGGAACCCCATGCCCTGAACGAAATGGGCAAGATCATTATTGTAGATAAGCTCAGTGTTCCGGAAGACCTTCGGCCGGACGCCGAACACCTCGGAGATCCTGGCCGAGTGGGCGATCACCTGCTCGCGGAACTCCTCCCGGCTGTACAGGAACGCCAGGCTGTGGTAGTACGTCTCGGCCAGGATCTCCACCTGGCCCGTGTCCACGAGGGCCCGAAAGGAATCGACGACCTCCGGGCTCCACTTCTGGAACTGCTCCAGCGCCACCCCCGTGATCGAGAACGAGATCGCAAACGCCTTGCCGTACCGCTGGAGGAGTTCGAGCATCAGGCGGTTGGTGGGCAGGTAGCATCGCGACCCGACCTTGCGGCAGATCTCGGCGTTCTTGTAGTCGTCGAAGTAGTTCGGCTCTGAATCAAAGACGCTGTACCGCCGCAGGCGGAAGGGCTGGTGGACCTGAAAATAGAAGCAGACGCTGGCCATTCAGAAGACCTTGAAAGAAGTTCAAAGTTCAAAGTTCAAAGTTCAAGGTTCAAGGTTCAAAGTTCAAAGTTCAAGGTTCAAAGTTCAACGTGAAAAACGAACGGCCCGCAACAACGGTAGTTCAAGGCGCAGAGCCCGAGACGCCACGGCCGTGCTCCATGGACTCAGGCGTACTTGTTTCCGCGCATATCGGACCCGCGCAAGTGCTTCATGAGTCCCGACAGCATCCGGCTCACCTCCATCGCCTTCTCGCAGGCCTCTTGGTGTTGCTCCGGCGTCAGGTAGCGCTGATCCAAGGCGGCGTGCAGATACGATCGCACTTCACCACAAGACCCCTTGGCAATGGCCAGGAACTGGAGGAACTCCTTGTTCCCCCCTCGCTCGTACCCTTCCGCAATGTTGCCCATGACGGAAACGGCGGCGGCGCGAATCTGGTTCCGCAGCGCGAAGTCTCGCGAGAAGGCGCCGTTGGCCGTGGTCCGGTAAACATCCCGCGTGAGCTCTCGCGCCTTCTGCCATGCGTCGATATCTTCAAACCGCCTGATCGTCGCCATGTGGCAGGCCCGGCACTCTCAAGCCCCTGTCTTGGAGGTTGGCTGCATCCCCAGGAGGGCAGTTGTCTTGTGCTTTGAACTTTGAACTTTGAACCTTGAACTTTGAACCTTGAACTTTGAACCTTGAACTTTGAACCTTGAACTTTGAACCTTGAACTTTGAACCTTGAACTTTGAACCTTGAACTCTGAACCTTGAACTTTGAACCTTGAACTTTGAACTATCTTTTCTCTTCCACAGCTTCCTTATAGACCTCCATGCACGCCTTCGCGGCATCCGACCAGGCGAACTTGCGGACCTCGAATGCCCCGTGTTCCCGCAGCGTCTTCTGGAGCGGCGGATGGCGCAGGACCGCGATGATCTTGTTCGCCATCTCGTTGATGTCCCAGAAATCCACCTTCAGCGCGTGCGTCAGCACCTCGCTCACGCCGCTCTGCTTCGAGATCAGCACCGGCACGTCGTGCGTCAGCGCCTCCAGCGGCGCCAGGCCGAACGGCTCGCTCACCGACGGCATGACGTACAGGTCCGCCATCTCGTAAATGCGGTCGACGTCGTCGCCGCGCAGGAACCCCGTGAAGGTAACGCGGTGGCCGATCCCCATGGCCGCCGCCAGCTCGATCATCCGCCGGATCATGTCGCCCGAGCCGGCCATCACGAACTTCACGTTGTCCATGACTTCGAGGACCTTCCTGGCCGCCGCCAGGAAGTACTCCGGCCCCTTCTGCATCGTGATGCGGCCGAGGAACAGGACAATCTTGTCATCGTGCTCGATGCGGTTCACGTGCGTGGGCATCGGCTCGCCGTTGATCGTGATGGCGTTGTAGACGATGCGGCACTTGCCCTCCGGCACGCCGTAGCGGTGCGTCACGAGGTCGCGCGTCAGGCGGCTCACGCAGATGACCCGCCGCGCGCCGTGAAGCCCGGCCCGCTCGATGTCATAGACCCGCTGGTTGACGTTCGTGCCGCTGCGGTCGAACTCGGTCGAGTGCAGGTGGACCACCAGGGGCTTGCCCGCCAGGGCCGCCACCGAGAGGCCCGCCGGATACGTCATCCAGTCGTGGGCGTGGATGACGTCAAACGTGTTGTGCCGCGCGATCTCCGCCACCATGCGGGCGTAGCGATGGACCTCCGAGTAGAGGTCGCCCTCGTAGATCCCCGTGCTCCCCATGATGCCGAGGCTTGTCGGGCGGTTCGGGTCGGGCGCCTTCGCCGGCGCCGGGGCAGGGACGCTCTTGCCCGGTTCCGCCGCCAGGCCTTGGGCCCGCGCCTCGCGACGGCGCTCCTCGCGGTACTCCTCTTCCGTCTGGTAGGGCGACAGGGCGGCGCCCACGGGAATCAGCCGCACGTGCTCCAGCCCGTCGACGGTCCAGTAGGACTGCCCGCGGGACCTCCCGTTGGCGCTTTCGGGCGGCGAGAAAACGTGGACCCGCTCCAGGCGCTCGTCGATGGCGCCTTTCGGCAGGACAAAGAGGATCTCCGCCCCGAGGTCGCTCAGGGCCTTCGTGAGACCGTAGCAGGCGGTTCCCAGTCCGCCGCTTATGAAGGGCGG
>JAPLML010000235.1 GCA_026387055.1 Planctomycetota bacterium
GCAAGCGGATGGCGTACCGGTAGGCTTCGGCTTCCACGAACTCGTATTCTGTGCGGATGGACCCGATGGCACAAGAGAGGCCCACCTTCCATCTGGGAAATCCGGGCTCAAGGGGTGAAGCGTTGCGGATCGGGTGGCCACGGGCTAGAATCCGGTTCGGCGCCGATCTGAGCCCATACCCATGATCCTGGGAATACCCATGCCGCTGAGCCGCTCTTGCTCGCTGCTTCTCATCGTGGCCTTCGCCGTCAGCTTCGCCTCGGCCCAGGAGATCGTGTTCCCCGCTGATCCCCGCGCCGTCATTGACGTGAAGCGCGATTGCGGCGCGAAGGGCGACGGCGTGGCCGACGACACGCAAGCGCTCCAGTCGGCCATCGAGCGCGTCGGCGGGAACGACTACACGCGGTTCATCTACCTGCCCAGCGGCACGTACCGGATCACCCGCACGCTGGTTCTGAAGCCGCCGGGCGACGGCAAAGAGGGTTCGATGGTCGGGCCGTGGCTCTGGGGCCAAGATCGCGCGAAGACCATCATCCGCCTGGCCGACGGGGCGGAGGGCTTCAGTGATCCCCAGATGCCGCGCGAGGTGATCCGCGGCGTCTCGCGGCCCGACGGCGCCAAGATGAACGCCGATTTCTTCGACCGCACGATCGTCAACCTGACGATCGACACAGGCCAGAACCCGGGCGCGGTCGGCATCAAGTTCTACAGCAACAACACGGGCCTGATGCAGGACGTGCTGGTGCACGGTAACGGGGCGTGCGGCATCGACCTGGGGTTCAACGATCAGAACGGGCCGTGCCTCGTCCAGGACGTCGAGGTCGAAGGTTTCGCCATCGGCATCCGCACCGACCACATCATCAACAGCCAGACGCTCTCGCGCGTCACCGTGCGCGGGGCGCGAGAGGTGGGCCTCCTGCATCGCGGCCAGACACTGGCCGTAGAGGGGCTGCACGTGGTCGGCGCGCCCCTGGCGATTGACTCCGGCGGCAACGGCGTCCTGGCGCTCGTGGATGCGAAGCTGGAGGGTTCTGCGGGTGCGAAGGGTCCGGCCATCAAGCTCGAAAAGGGGCATCTTTATGCCGCGCGCCTGGCGACGAGCGGCTATGAGAAGGCCATCGCGGCAACGGGAGCGCCGGGCGGCGACGTCGCGGGACCGACCGTGGCCGAGTACAGCTCGCACGGCATCGACACGCTGGGCGAGGCGACGCCGAGGGCCGGCCTCCTTCTCAAGCCAGTGCGCGAGCCCGACGTGTCGCTGCCGACCAAGGCCGAGGACTGGGTATGCGCGAACGACTTCGGCGCGAAGGCCGGCGACGAGGACGACGATGCCCCGGCCTTCCAGAAGGCGATTGACGAGGCGGCGAAGAAGGGCGCGACCACCGTCTACGTCCTGGGCGGCAAGAGCGGCGATCCGAACTGGTACTGGATGAAGAAGGACGTACGGGTGCACGGCTCAGTCAACCGCGTCATGGGGTTCGGCTTCGTCCGCATCCTCGGCGGGTCGAGCAAGGACCCGAAGTACCCGGAGAACCTCGCCAAGTTCGTGGTGGACGAGGACCCGCAGGGCGCGAAGACCGTGGTCTTCCAGCACCTCCAGGTCTTTTCGCCGTGGCCCAGCTTCGGCATCGAAGCCCGCGCCCCAGGCTGCACGGTGGTCTGCCGCACGACGGGCGGCACGGTGATCGCTCGCCCGAAGACCACGGTCTTCATGACCAATTGTGTCGGTCACGCGTACCAGGAAGCGGGTTCGACCGTTTGGGCGCGGCAGTGGAACACAGAGGGTGGCCCGGAGAAGGTCGGCGTCAACACACGGAACGACGGTGGGCAACTCTGGGTCCTGGGCATGAAGTGCGAAGCCGTGAGCACCAAGGTTGAGACGCTCCACGGCGGCCGCACCGAGGTGCTGGGCGTCCTCAACTACAACTGCACGGGCGTTAAAGACGACACGCCGTTCTTCCGCGTCGACGACGCGACCCTCTCTGTAGCGGGTTACCGCGAGGTCTGTTTCGTTGGTGCCTGGTGGAAAGTGCCGGTGTTGGCGGTGTTCGGTGGCCAATCGCTCCGCCACCCGCCGCACGAGTGGCAGACATGGTCGCTCTTGCGGGCGGGGAAGTAGCCTTTGCCGGGGGCAGTCACAGTGGCGCGGCAGCATTCGTCAGGACTCGCGGGCGCTGAAGTGGCCGGCAGATGGGACCTCGCCACGCGGCGGTGGTGCGTTCGTCGCGCGGACAAGCGAGATGACTCTCCAGGTCCGGCAGGGCCGTCCATTAGGGAGACAGGAATGAACATGAAACGTTGTCTGGTCCTGATCGTACTTCTGGCCATGACGGGCATGGCTTCCGCCGAGGACATCGTCTTCCCTCCCGATGCGGGGGTCGTCGACGTCAAGGCCGTGTATGGAGCCAAGGGCGACGGCGTCACCGACGATACCGCCGCGATCCAGAAGGCCATCGACGAGGTCAAGGGCATCCCCGACACGCTCTACTTCCCCAACGGCACCTACCTCGTGAGCGACAGCGTCGGGATCTTCAACGGCAAGGCCCACAGCCGCGACCGATTCCTCACCTACCAGGGCCAGAGCGAGGCCGGCACCGTCATCCGCCTGAAGGACAACTGTCCGGGCTTCGGAGACCCCTCGAAACCCAAGATCGTGTTCTCGGTCTACGAGGGCCAGGGCACCGGCGACGTGATGCACAGTTACGTTCGGAACCTGACGGTGGACGTGGGGCGCGGCAACCCCGGAGCGGTGGGCCTGCGCTTCATGTCCAACAACTCGGGGGCCATGTATCACGTGACGATCCAAAGCAGCGACCCGAAGGGAGCCGGCAAACTCGGCCTCGACATGCGGCAAGGCCAGAACGGTCCGTGCCTCATTCAGTACGTCACGGTCATCGGGTTCGACCATGGCGTGGAGACCGGCGACACGTTTTCCCTCGTCTTCGAGCATCTCACGCTGAAGAACCAGAACGTGCTCGGGTTCTTCAACGCCAACGGCCGCGTGACCTTGCGGGACCTGAAGAGCGTCAACAGCGTCCCGGCCGTGCGGAACAAGTGGGAGAGCCTGACGCTGGTCGAGGCCGACCTTGCCGGGGGCGGCAAGGACAACACGGCCATCCTGAGCGAGAGCCCCAAATGCTTCGTACGGGATGTCCGGCAGGACGGTTACGGCCACCTCCTGAAGGACGCCGCCGGCAAGATGCACGATGGGGCAGTGCTTGGCGAGTGGTTCGAGGGCAAGGCCGCCGCGCTGTTCCCCTGTGAGATGAAGACGCTTCACCTGCCCATTAAGGAGACGCCCGAGGACCCCTGGGAGACGGACCTCTCGAAGTGGGTGAAGGTGGCTTGGTCAAAGGCCGGCGAGGACGTCGGCGAAGCGCTCCAGGGCGCGATCGACCGGGCCGCCAAGGAAGGGAAGACCACGATCTACTTCCCTCGCCGCGCCCGCACCTACGACTATCCGAAGCTCACGCGGCCGGTCCGCGTCCACGGCAGCGTCAACCGCATTCTCGGGATGTCCAACATCGTCGACATTGCGGACCCCGGCGGCACCTTGCAGAGCGGCGAGAAAGCGGTGT
>JAPLML010000419.1 GCA_026387055.1 Planctomycetota bacterium
GTCCTGGCCTCGCTGGCCGAGGTCGATGGCCGGCGGATCGGGTGTATCGGGCACTCGCTGGGCGGGCACAATGCGGTCTTTCTGGCGGCGTTCGACAGCCGCGTCGCCGTGGCGGTTTCGAGTTGCGGCTTCAACTCCTTCGCGAAGTACGGCGGCGGAAACCTCGCCGGATGGAGCCACGCCGGCTACATGCCGCGCATCGCCGGCACGTACGGCTGCGACCCGAAGAAGGTGCCGTTTGACTTCACGGAGGTCGTGGCGGCGCTGGCGCCGCGTCCGCTTTTTGTAAGCGCGCCGCTCAAGGACGCGAACTTCGAGGTCTCCGGCGTGAGGGACTGCATTCAGGCCGCACGCCCGGTGTATGCGTTGCTCGGGGCGGCGGACAAACTCGTTGCGGTTCATCCCGATACGGGGCATGATTTCCCGCCCGAGGCCCGCCGGGCGGCGTACGAGTTCATCGATGCCGCTCTGCGGCGGGCCGGCGACAAATGACCGCCGTTGGCCGCCGGCCGTTAAAAAGGATTGACTTGCCCCGACTCCTGCTTAAACTGGCCCAGTCTTGCGGGGCGCGACACGGTATAATATGGTAGCGCTAACTCGCTGATTGGTGCGCGGCGGGTCTCCTGACCCGCCGCGCCGAGTGCCAGGCGGGGCGCCAGGGCGGCAGTTTCTGGCGCGGTGGGTCAGGAGACCCACCGCGCACGAGTCAAAGTAGCGCTGTGGCGGTAATCGGGTGTTACGGCTGGCGGCGGAAGGGAATCGGCCATGATCGACGAACGGTTGCTCGAAATCCTGGTCTGCCCGGCCTGTCGGACCAAGGTGCGGCTGGAGGGCGAACGCCTGGTCTGCCAGAACCCCGCCTGCGGCCTGCGGTACCCCATCCGGGACGATATCCCCGTGATGCTCATCCACGAGGCGCAGAAGCCCGAAAAGGCTGAAAGGCGGGACCAGGGACCACGGACCAGGGACCAGGGGAAAGAGACCTGATCGGCTGGCCGGCCTTTCCCTGGTCCCGGATCCCCAGTCCCCAGTCCCGCTGTTAAGGTAGAACGATGATCGCCATTATCTCCGACATCCACGGCAACCTCGAAGCGCTGGAGGCCGTCCTCTCGGACATCGCGCCGAAGAACGTCGAGTCCATCTTCTGCCTCGGCGACGTGATCGGTTACGGCCCGGACCCGGCGGCGTGCCTCGACCGGGCGATGGACTTCGAGTTCACGATCATGGGCAACCATGACCACGCGGTGTTCATGGAGCCCGCCGGGTTCAACACGCCTGCCGAGAACGCGGTCTTCTGGACCCGGCGGACGCTCGACGCCGAACCCGACGGATCGAAGCGCCAGCGCCGGTGGGAGTTCCTGGCCGGCATGGGCGAGTTCCGCGAGACCGACTCGGTCCTGTTTGTCCACGGCTCGCCCCGCCGCCCGATGCACGAGTACCTGTTTCCGGACGAGGCGGATCTCAGCCTCACGCGGCTGATGGAGACGTTCGACCTCATCCAGCACGTCTGCTTCGTGGGGCACACGCACCTGCCGGGCGTGTTCACCGAGACGTACGAGTTCATGACCCCGGCGAAGATCGGGCACAAGTTCACGATCGGCGAGCGCAAGGCGATCGTCAACGTCGGCAGCGTCGGGCAGCCGCGCGACCTCGACCCGCGGGCCTGCTACGTCACGGTCGACGGCCGCGAGGTGCGCTGGCACCGTGTGCCCTACGACTCCAAGGCGACCATGGCGAAGATCTTGGCCACCGGCGAGCTCGACGAGTTCCTGGCGAACCGGCTGGCGGAAGGACGCTGAAGACAATGCCTAATGACTAATGTCTAATCAAACGATAATGTCCAATCCTACAGCGCCACTTGAGCCGGTGCGCGGCGGCTCTCCTGAGCCGCCGCGTGCGTGCGTTACCCCGCGCGCGAAGCCGCGTCTGCGCGCGGCGGGTCGGGAGACCCGCCGCGCACGAGCGTCGTACGCCGGGGGCTACCGGGGCGCCGCAACGATTCCTGTGAGGAAGCAAGCGAGGTTCTATTGGACCGCGACACCCTGACCCGAACGCTCATCGCCGGGCTCATCGCCGTCGGCCTGATGGTGGGCTGGCAGTACGTGAGTCCGTACTTCTTCCCGTCCGAGAAGCCGGCGCCGCCGGCCCCGGCGCCGGCGGCGCCCAAGGCGCCCGCGGGCGAGAAAGCGCCTTCCCCTGCGCCGACCCCGGGGCCGGCTCCGGAAACGCCCGCCGTCAAGCCCCTGGCGCTGCAGGTCGCCGGCGCTCCTGCGCCGGCCGCGCCCGTCGTCCTCGGCTCAGCCGCGTACGAGACGCTGTTCGACTTGGAGGCGGCCGTTGACGCCCGCGGCGCGGGCCTGCGGCACCTGGTGCTCTCGCGCCACGATTTTCTACGGACCGTCAACGACCGGGCCCTGCCGATGGACGAGCGGGCCCCGATGGTCCTCGTGGAGCCCGAGGCCCCGTACCCCGCCTTCACGATCCCCCAGCTTCGCCTCCGCCTCAAGGGCGCGGACCGCTGGGAGGTGCCGCTCGACCTGTCGGAGAAGAACCCGGCGGCGGTGTGGAAGGTTGAATCGCAGACTGCGAATCCTGCCTCGGTGACGCTCTCGGCAGAGGTCCAGGACGGCGACGGCCGGCCGCTCCTCAAGGTCCTCAAGACGCTGACGGTCTACGCGAGGGACAAACCCGCGGCGGCCGGCGGCGAGAACGTGCCGCAGTACGAGATGCGCATGAAGCTGGAGTTCGTGGCGGCCGACGATCGCGTCGAGAAGGTGTCGTACAGCCTCCAGGGCCCGCCGGCGCTTCCGCCGGAAGGGATTCGCGGCGAGTCGCGCCTGGCGGTCGCCGGGACCTGGTCGGGCGCCCAGGTCGAGGTGCATCAGATAGCCGGGAAAGATATCAAGAAGGCCGACGGGGCGCCCCCCGGCCAGGAACCCAGGAAACCTATCCCCGGCAATGAGGTGGCGTGGATCGGCGAGGTGGACAAGTACTTTGCGGTCATCCTGATTCCCGACTCATCGCTGCCGAAAGGCCTGTTCGCCGCCGAGGCGTTTCAGTACACGGTGACCGAGGGCGGCAAAGACGTGCCGCTGGCGGGCGTGCGGCTCCTGTCGAAGGAACTGCCGGTGGCCGCCGGGCGGCCGGTCGTCAACGAGTTTGCCGTCTTCGCCGGGGCGAAGGACCACGAGTATCTCGACAAGTATTACCGCGCCATTGCCCTGCCGGACCTGATCGTCTGGGCGAGCTGCTGCGTGCCGATCCCGGGCCTCCAGCCCATCGGCCGGTTCCTCGTGACGGTGCTCGACGCCTTCCACGCCCTGGTCGGGAACTACGGCATCGCCATCATCCTGCTGGTCATCGTGCTTCGGGTGCTCCTCTTGCCGATCAGCCGGTGGAGCGCCAAGTCGATGGTCGGGATGCAGAAGATGGCCCCGAAAATGCAGAAGATCCGCGAGGAGTTCGCCAACGACCCCAAGCGGATGCAGGAGGAGATGGCCAAGATCGGCGGCCTGAAACAGATGGGCGGGTGCCTGCCGATGTTCCTCCAGATGCCCATCTGGATCGGCCTGTACGGCTCGCTGAACGCGGCCATCCAGCTTCGTCATGCGGCGTTCCTGCCGGCCTCCTGGCTGCCGGCGGGGTCCGACTTCCTCCAGGACCTCTCGGCGCCCGACGCGCTCCTGCACTGGCAGACGCCCGTCAACCTGCCGGGGCAGGACATCCCGCTCCTCGGGTGGGCGATCGGGGGACTCCAGGGGATGGTGACGGGCGGGGCGGGGGGCATCACCACCTTCAACGTCCTGCCGATCCTCGTGGGCGTGGCGTTCTACCTTCAGCAGAAGATGACGCCGCAGCCTCCGGCCGCCAACCCGCAGGCCGACCAGCAGCGGAAGATGATGAACTTCATGATGATCTTCATGGCGCTGATGATGTACAGCGTGCCCTCGGGGCTGAGCCTGTACATCGTGACGTCGTCGGTGCTCGGGTTCTTCGAGTACAAGTACTTCCGCAAGAAGTGGATGCAGGCGCCCGCGCCCGCTTTGGCGGGGCCGTCGGCCGCGCCCCCGCCGGACGCGAAGGAGCACTCGCAGGTCCGGGGCCGCGAGAAGCCGCTCGCGGAGCGCGTCGAGTCGTGGGTCAAGCGGCTCGCCGGCGAGAAGCCGGCCGACCAGGGGTGGAAGAAGCGCAAGAAGAAATGACGGAGAAATGTCTAATTCCTAATGACTAATGTCTAACTGGCCTTTCGCAGGTTTCTCGGCCCAAGGAAAGCCGCACGATGGCAAGAACCGACCGATTCCCGCGGTTTTTCGCAGTTTCCCACCACAGGGCGAATTTCGCTTTGTGCCCACGCACCAATGGCTCAGGCCGAAATTGCGGAATCAGTGCAAAATCCCCACGAATCAATCGTGTTTCGTGCCCCCAGAATCTGCGAAAGGCCAGATGTCTAATCAAACGGCAATGACGAATGCCTTGGCCGACGCCCCTTGGCCGGCTTTGGCCTTTGTCATTGGTCATTAGGCATTGTCGTTTGATTAGTCATTAGAAATTAGTCATTAGTCATTATTTACGAGGTGTCCCATGCCGATTTCGCGCCGGGCCTTCCTGAAGTCCGCCGGCCTCGCCCTGGCCGCGCCCTACGTCGCCTCCGCCTCGTCGCTCGGGGCCGAGGGCCGCCCGCCGCCGAGCGAGCGCATCACGCTTGGCTGCATCGGCCTGGGCGGCGAGGGGCTGGGCAAAAACACCCGCGCGTTCTGCGGCCAGCCCGACGCCCAGGTCCTGGCTGTCTGCGACGTCGATCCCCAGCACCTGGCCGCCGGCAAGAAGGTGGTCGAGGACCACTACGCCCGCGAGCAAAGGTCGGGCGGCTACAGCGGCTGCGACGCCTACAAGGATGTTCGCGAGGTCCTCGCGCGGCGCGACATCGACGCCGTCATGATCTCGACGCCCGACCACTGGCACGTCCCCATGTCGCTCATGGCCCTCCGCGCGGGCAAGGACGTCCAGTGCGAGAAGCCGACCCTGACCGTGGCCGAGGGCCGCGTCCTGGCCGACACGGTCCGCCGGTTCGGCGCGGTCTTCCCGGTGTCGCCCGAGGACCGGGCGATGGCGTGCCATCACCGCATTGCCGACCTGGTGCGGAACTTGCGCCTTGGCAAGCTCCAGCGGAT
>JAPLML010000286.1 GCA_026387055.1 Planctomycetota bacterium
GGTCCGTGTCGCGCCGGACGGTTCCTCCGTTCGCCTTGAGAAGGTCAAGCCGCAGATGGGCGAGGTCGAGATAGGCTCGTCCGAGGTGCAACTGACGCTTGATTCGGATACAGGCCGGCACCGGCTGGAAGGGGCGGGCCGTCGAACCATGGCCGCCGGCCGGTACGAGACGGTTGAGATCATGTGCAGCCGCCGTGATGCGTCGGGCAGCCGGTGGCAGGTGACGACCCGTCAGGGCGGCCTGGGGTCGGGCCAAGGGTTCCATTTCCAGGTCGAGCCGGGCAAGGTGACGGCGGTGCCGGTCGGTCCGCCGCTGGTGCTGAAGGTCGAGGCGAAGCCGGGACCCACGGGTGAGGTCGAAATAACCGCCTCGATCCTGGGCCAAGGCGGCGAGCGCTATTTCCCCTGCTTCGAGAAGGAGGGCGCGGACCTGAGTCTGCCGCCGAAGTTCCGGATTGTGGACGAGGCCGGCAAGGTCCTCGCCGGCGGATCGACGGGGTTTACCTGACGCGGCGCCCTCCGGTGCTCGTGGCGAGCGCCTGCCGACTTCCGGGGCAAGTACCGCGTGGAGATCGACCTGGAGACCGGGCCTTTCGAGGTCCTTCGGCCCCAGGAGCCTTGGTTCCGCATGGAACGGCAGTGAATGGCCGGGGCGGGCGGACATGCAAGGGCGAAGCCAGGATGTATTGGCAAAGGCCGAAGTCACGGTTACAATCGTGCAGGAGTAGGGCAGGGAACGCAATGACCTTTTTTGACCCGTCCTGCGCATGGCGCATAGGACGGAAGCGCGACGTGGGCAGCCGGGGCCCATACGCCCGCGTTGCATCAGTCCTACAGGAAGGAGGCTTTGTGAGAACCTTGGTGGCTCTATTCGTCTGCTTGGCGCTAGCGTCATGTGAGCAATCTCCACAACACCCCCCGCAACTGAACGGCACATGGACCGGGGCCGACTGGGGAACCGTGACGCTCGATGGGCTAACCGGGACCTACTCTGATACATACGGGACTGTTCCCGGACGAATCAGCCTGACAATGCAGAAGGACGGTACCTATTCCGGAACGTGGGCGGAAGGGACACTTCGATTCGGAACGCTCGACCTGAAATTCGAGGGATCAGACGCTCTGACGGGAAACTGGAAAGCCGATCCTAAGTCCGAGAAGCAGGCCAAGGAAGGCGGAGCCATTCGCTGGACCAGGACCAGATGATCCGATGGCAAAGGCCGAATCCGCAAGGTACACTTCCCCGTGGCCTATCGGGTCAAGTTCCAGGCGGGTGACCTGGCGCCGTCGGGGGGCACTTCCATTGCCGCAAGCGCATGATATCGTGAGAGCGGCCGAGGGGGGTGAGTCCGAGGCTCCTGAAAGACCTGACAACCACGATGGTTTACCCGCACTTGCTGAGCCGGGGGCCGGCGGGGGTGCGCAGTCCGGCGGATTCTCTCTGACCTGGGATTGGGCGTATTGTGCTGATCCATATAAGACGGCGCGCGAAACGCACGGACGCAGCGCAAGCCGTTGACGGGGAACGGCTTGCCGATGATTTCGGGCCTCATTCGCGGACGTCTTATATTGCAGGATAGTTGGCTTGAGGATGTTATAGAGAACCAGGTAATCTTTGTTCGCAGAGGAGGAAAGACAGATGACAAACAAGGCATTCGTGGCACTTGTGCTCTTGGCAACCACTTCGCTCGTTGTGGGATGTCGTGAGAAGACCCAGGAAGGCATCGCGCGCAATGACGCTCCGGCCGTCAAACCGGGCCAAGTCGACGCCGCAGAACTCGCGGAGTATCTGGGCGTTTCCGTATGGAGCTTCGAGTACTCCGGCAAACTGGCGCGTATATGGGTAGAGATCGACGCCGAAGGTAAGAAGATCCTTGTGCCCGACCGTCCCGAGGACCACCCCAATCTGAAGCTGTATCCCAGCGGAGACCATCCTGAAAAGGGCAAAGTGAATTTGTGGGTGAAGAAAGGGGAAATCGCCCTAAAGGTTTCCGGTGCTTACGCAGGGGGCTATACAACGGGCTTTGGCGCCGATGCCCTTTGGTGGGGATGGCCGTCGTACTGCTCGGGAACGAGCTGGTTACAGGAAACAGTCAGGCCGCGTCCCGGCGAAGAGGTAACACTGCTGCAGCATGTCGTGACAAACTCACAAGACTCCGCACGCAAGGTCACACTGCTCTTGAAGGCAAAGTTCGCAGGCGAGGAGCGATAGCCAAAGCCGCCGTCTAACGTTGCGTTGCACCGGAGCGGCGGGCGGCGCCGGTTCTTGACTTCAGGGTCGTTCGCCGCAGGCCGGTGAGCTTTAGTGGTCGTCAGCAGCAATCCATAGAGGAGACCTTGGATTGAGCCAAGGGGTGAGAGGAGGACGCTCATGACCACAGCGCCGGTTGTTCCGACAGGGCCCTCACCCAACGCTACAGGGGCGTCGGGGACCGCCAAGACGGCGGGCCTCGCCATCGCCAGCCTGGTGGCGGGCACCCAGGCCATAATGTCGGCCGGTTCCAGACAACGGGTTCGGGCTGCAGACAGGAAGGGGGGCGTTCTATGGCTCGTGCAACTCGTATCTTCGGTGTCCTTCTCTCGTTCGCTCTGATTCCGCCGGCTGCTCTGGGCGCTGACGAGGCCGAGAAAGCGCCGCGGGCCGACGGCCCCGTCATGTTCCGCGCCGATGCGGCACGCACGGGCCACTATCCCGGCGCCCTGGGTAAGGCCGCGCCGGGCCAGAAGCACACAAGGATCGTGTACGCATCTTCCACCGACGGACACGTCTACGCGTGGGACGCCATGACGGGCGATGCCATCTGGAACTATGACCTTCACTGCAAGGTCCTCAGTTGCCCGGCTGTGGCCCGCGGCGTGGTTTACGTCGGCACGTGCTCGCGTTACGAGGGACGTCGGGCAAAGGCAAGGGATGGAAGCCCGGATAGCGTCACGCCCTGCGTGGCCGCCCTGGATGCCCTTACGGGCGCCGTCCGCTGGAAGGTGGACCCGGGCCGTCCCGTCACGTCTTCGCTGGTGCCGGCTGAAGGGACGGTCTGTCTCGGCACGGACGACGGCTACCTGTATGCGCTGAACGCCGAGGACGGCCGGCGCCGCTGGGAGACGAAGATAGCGGACAGGCCCCTTGAGCATTGCCCGGCCGCAGCCAACGGCGTGTTCTACAGCGGGGTCAAAGACCTCTGCGCCCTCAGCGCGAAGACCGGCGAGATCCTGTGGAGCACGGGTCTCGACCATCCCACCCGAGGGGGCGAATACAATATCAGCGCTATCACCTTTGCGCCCGCGGCGGTCGAGGGGATGGTCTACGTGACGACCTCGGGCACGTTGCTCGGCGGCACGACCCGGTACAATGAGGTCGTTGCCCTGGAAGCCAAGACGGGCAGGCAGGTCTGGGCGAAGCGCGGGTCAGGGGCTTCTGCGGCGGCGGCCGTGGCCGGCGGCATCGTGTACGTTCCTTCGTACGACGACTGGCTCTATGCTCTGAGTGCGGCCTCGGGCCAAGAACTTTGGAAGGCAAGACTCGACCGGCCTGACATCGTTCTCGGCGGAGGAGGTCGTATGCTTCTGGTCGCAGACGGGGCGGTCTACGTGCAGTGCGCGCTCGGACTGCTGAAGCTGGAGGCCAGGACTGGCAGGGAATTGTCGTGGAGTGTTCGTCCGCCTCGTGAGCTCGATGTCTTCTCTCTGGTTGATGGCGTTCTTTACGGGGGCGCCTGTCAGATCAACTGGCCCTTGGACGGCGTGCCGACGAGCGCTTCTCGCCCGTTCCTGGCCTTCGACCCCGCGGACGGCGAGACGCTTTGGCGGGTGACAGACAAGGGCGGTTTCGCCAGCGGCTGTGCCGTGGCGGAAGGCATGCCGTAAGCGCGTCAGGCACTGGAGACACACCCTGAGCGATGAAGTGGAGTTTGTCGAGACGGACCGCGCGCCGCTCTGCCAGCACTGCGGGGCGGCGCTCACCCGGATCGAGTACCGGCGCGACAAGAAGTTTCACTTCGGCTTCGTGACCGGGGCCTCGTGGGTGATCCTCTTCATCTGCCCGCATTGCCATAAGATCATCGGCACGCAGTTCTGGTGATCGGCGGGCGCGCTGGGCCTCCGATGTGTAATCCGGGCCTCTGGCCGGAGCAGGCGGGTGTCAGATAGTACTGGCAAAGGCCGAATTCGCTGTGTATGCTTCCGGCTGACATGCACGTCAGGATCCAAGCGGGTCAGTCATGCGGTGTCGGGGGGCACTTCCGTTGCCGCAAGCGCAGCACATGGTGAGAGCGGCCGAGCAGGATAGTCCCGAGGCGCCTGCCGAGCGAAAGCCCAGGCTCCTTGACCAGTTGCGCCAGTTAGGACTAAACCGCCCCCGCATTCGCGGGCATGTTATGCGGACTCCCAGGGCGGTCCTGGGATGTTAGGCGGGTCCGTCTAAACATTGTTAGGCCGAAAGGTATTGGGCTCCCATGCTCGCATTCTACCCAACGCGACGGTTTCTCGGCGTACCTGCGTGCCTTTGGCTTGTTCCGCCTTTAGGTCTGGCCTTGCTAGCTAACCAGCTAGGACCTCCTCTTGGCCCGCTACCAGAAGCGCCGGAGGTCCGGGCGATCTTCGAGCACTTTGTCAATGCTGTGACCCCTGACGGGGACTCATACCGCGTGCCCCCAAATGAGGAGTACGGTAGCGTAAAGCCTCTTTGGAACATAGGCCTCAGCACCGGGGAGTCGGCGACGGTCACTCGGAAGCTGGGCTGGGACCACGAAGGACTTCACCTCGGCTTCTATAAGAGGAGCACCCGCCGGTCGTACGATCTTTGGGTACCCGATTTTGACCGTGAGCATGGGGTTCAACGGCCCCCTGCGGAGGAACTTGAGCGAATCCGCCGGTTCGTCATTGACGAGTTGAACCGGCGTTCGCCCCAAGAGCGCTTGGGCTCGCGACTGGAGGCTGTGCTGCAAAACGGCACGCAGCAGACATCATACTGGTGCCCACAGAACGCGGTTATCCTGATGACTTGGTTGGCTCTGCTAGTGGCCCTCGTGGCAGCGTCGGCCATGTTCATTCGGCCGCGCAGGGTAGTGGATCAGGGTCTAGGAAAGCCAGGCGCGACAGGAGTTGGGTCTGATGACCCGGAGTTCCATGCCTAACCATCCGCTGCACCTGACCGGGCCACATTACGGTTTCGCGCGACATCAACCCCCTGCAGCGGCCCCGGCACGTGAGCTGGGTCGTTAGGCATATTCCTTCTCGATTCTCACTTGGCCGCAGTCGAGGCACCGGCACCGGCGGCGGATTGCATTGGCAAAGGCCGAATTGGCTGGGTATGCTTCCAGGTGACATACATGTCGAGTTCCAAGCAGGTCAGTCAACGCTCCAGGTGTCGGTTGATTCTGGTCCAGCCGGATGATAAAGGAGGACGCTCATGACCACCGCACCGGTTGTTCCGACGGGGCCCTCACCCGGCGCTGCCGGAGCGCCGGGAGTCGCCAAGACATCGGGCCTGGCCATCGCCAGCCTGGTGGCGGGCATTCTTGGCTTGTGTACGGCCGGCCTGGGAGGCATCGCAGGCCTGGTCCTGGGGATCATCGCCCTCAGGAAAATCCGCCGCAGCGGCGGGGCATTGCGCGGCCGCGGCCTTGCCATCGCCGGCCTCATCGTCTCCGTCTGCACCGTCCTTGTGTGGGTGCTTGCGGCGGTCGTTGTCGGCGTCCTGCTTCTCCCGCCGTCGAGCAAGGAGGTGGAAGAAGACAGATCCCCCGTCAAAAGAGCCGCGGCACCAGCTGTCGCACAACCCGCGCTTGCGGCGCCAACAGCCGCGGCGCCTGCCGAGTTGACCCTGGACCTGGGGGGCGGCGTCACGATGAAAATGGTTCTCATCCCGGCCGGCAAGTTCATGATGGGGTCGCCGGATTCCGCGCAGGGGCCTATCGACTTCGAAGTCCCGCAGCACGAGGTCATCCTCTCCAAGCCCTTCTACATGGGCGTCACGGAAGTGACCCAGGCCCAATACCAGGCGGTCATGGGCAAGAATCCGAGCGAGTTCAAGGGCGCGACAAATCCGGTGGAGACCGTTTCCTGGAACGATGCCACGGAGTTCTGTAAGAAACTCTCCGAGAAGGCCGGCCAGGCCGTCCGCCTGCCGACGGAGGCGGAGTGGGAATACCCCTGCCGCGCGGGCACGCAAACCGCGTTCTCCTTCGGCGATGACCTTTCCGCCCTGGGCGATTATGCCTGGTGGGACGGGAATAGCGACAAGACGACGCACCCTGTGGGCCAGAAGAAGCCCAACTCATGGGGTCTGTACGACATGCACGGCAACGTCTGGGAATGGTGCGCGGATTGGTATGGAGAATATCCGAAAGGTCCCGTCACGGACCCGTCCGGTCCCGCCACTGGCTACGGCGGCCGTGTGTTGCGCGGGGGGGCGTGGTACTACGGCGGTTCGGACTACTTCCGTTGCGCGTTTCGCCACTGCCACGCCCCGACGTGCCGCGACTACTTCTTCTTTGGTTTTCGTTGTGCCAGGACTCTTTGATTACCCTTTGCCCTTTGGCTGCTTTACCCTTTGCTGTTGCCAGGGCCATACTATCCGCCGTCAGACGTACTCCTTGTCAATCCGCACCCGCCCGCAGTCCCGGCACCGGCGGCGGATGATGGCCGCGTAGGGCGTGCCGTCGGCACGGAGGCCGTGTCTCAGTCGCCGAGATGCCTGACAGGGGGATTCCGAACTCGGTTGCC
>JAPLML010000365.1 GCA_026387055.1 Planctomycetota bacterium
TGGAAATACGGCGACAATAACCACGGGTTGGCAAGCAACCCGTGGCACGTGGAAAAGGCCGCCAAGGCCCGCCGGAATCGTCGGGAGCGCGGTTGCCTGGCCACCTGGGGTGCTCTATAATCGGCGGACGGCGTTGAACGCTGCGGCGAGTGCATCATGGCGAAACGCGATTACTACGAGGTCCTCAGCATCGAGCGTGGGGCCTCCGACGACGACGTCCGAAGCGCCTACCGGCGCTTGGCGCGGAAGTACCATCCCGACCTCAACCCCGGAGACCGGGCGGCCGAGCAGAAGTTCAAGGAACTCAGCGAAGCCTACGAGATCCTGGCCGACCCGAAGAAGCGGCAGGCGTACGATCAGTTCGGCTTCGCGGGCGTCCAGATGGGCGCCGAGGCGGGGGCGGGCGCGGCGGGCGCCGGGCCGGGCGGGCAGCGCTACACCTGGAGCGGTCAGGGGTCGCCGTTCGATGACGCGGTGTTCGAGGCGTTCGGCGGCGCCGGGCCCGAGGGGGCGAGCTTCTTTGAGGAACTCGTGAGCCACCTCGGCGGCGCTCACGCCGGCCGCGCCCGGGGCGGCGCCAGGGGCAGGCGCCGGGTCGCCGCCGGCCAGGACATCCAAAGCGAGATCGCCCTCACGTTCGACCAGGCCGTTCATGGCGTCCAGACCAGCCTGACGCTCGAGCGTCCCTCGGGCGACGGATCGAGGCGTCCGGAGCGGCTCACGGTCCGCATTCCGCCGGGCGTCCGCGACGGTCAGCGCGTGCGCCTGCGCGGGCAGGGCGGGCCGGGCTTCGGCGGCGGACCGGCGGGAGACCTCTACCTCATCATCCGCGTGCAGGAGCATCCGTACTTCCGCCGCGAGGGGCAGGACGTGTACATCGACCTGCCGATCACGGTGGCCGAGGCGGCGCTCGGCACGACGGCGGACGTTCCGACCGTGCACGGCCGCACGACCGTGCACGTCCCGCCGGGGACCGCGAGCGGCACGCGGCTGCGCCTGCGCGGGCAGGGCGTCCCCGACGCGACCGGCAAAGGCCGCGGCGACCAGTACTGTATCATCCGCATCGTTCCGCCGAAACGGCTGGACGAGCGCGAGCGGCAGCTCTTCGAGGAACTCCGCAATCTCCAGCAGGAGAACCCCCGGACGGGGTCGCCGTGGAAACCGTAGGAGGGCGCGATGAGCCCGACCGAACCGGAAACGTACACCATCGAGCAGGCCGGCGAGACGCTGGGCGTCTCCGCCGCCGACATCCGGTCGTACATCGACGAGGGTCTGGTTGTGCCGCGCGAGGGGCCCGGCGGAGCGGCCGTCTTCACGCGCGTCCAGATGCGGCGTCTGTGGAGCATCGTGACGCTGCACCGCGACCTCGGCATCAATCTGCCGGGCGTGGCGGCGGTGCTTCAGCTTCGGGAGCAGTTCGAGCAGGTGCGGCGCGACCTTGTGACGCTCGTTGAGATCGTGGAGCGCGAGTTGGGACCGGACGTGTGGGACCGCCTGTGGCCGGAGGGTCGGCCGCGGCCGGACGCCCACATTTCCGTCGAGGGGTTCTCGGACCTTTCGCCGCCATCCGTGCCGGAGGACTCTGCGAACGGGGGCAACGCGGTCGGCGGCGATCCGCCATCGCCCGGAGGAACCTCCACGTGATCTCCGAGATGCTGGCGGCCGCTGGCGCCGAGGCCCGCGGGGAAGGCTGGATCTGGTGGTTTGCGACGGTGGCCGCCCTGGCCATCGCCCTGCTGGCCGTGATGGCGGTACGCCGCCGTCTGGTGCGGCCCATGCCGCACGAGCCAAGCGACACGACCGATGCGTGGGCCGAGGCCGGCCGGCGGCTCCAGGTGCCTCCGCCGAAAGACTCCGGCGGGGCGGAGTCCGACGACAAGGGGTCGCCATGACGGCGCCTCGCGAGCGGGCCACGTTCGGGCGCGATCGGCGGATCCTGAAGACGGGCGCGTTCCGGGCCGTCTATGCGGCGCGGGCCCGTGCGGGCGATGGGCGGCTCGTCGCCTACGCGCGGCCGAACGGCGCGGGGCTCACGCGGCTGGGCCTCTCGGTGAGCCGGCGCTGCGGCGGGGCGGTCGAGCGGAACCGCATCAAGCGGCTCTTGCGCGAGGCGTTCCGCCAGGCCCGCGCCGCATTCCCAAGCGGCTACGACATCGTCCTGGTGCCCCTGGCGTCGAGCTACACGTTCGCCGAGGTGGACCGACGCCTGCGGATCCTGGTGGCGGAGGCGATCCGCCGGGCGGTGGCGAAACAGAAGTAGGCCCCTTCGTGGGTGGCCATGCCACCCGAACGGGCGACTGAGGATGGGATGGGCGGATGAGTTCGATGGGGCGAGGTGCGTTAAGCGCCGTCAGTCGGGCGGTCGTGTCCGGCCTGGTCCTCCTGGTGCGCGCCTACCAGAGACTGGTCAGCCCGCTCATCGGGCCGCGCTGCCGGTTCGCGCCGACGTGCAGCCAGTATGCGATCGAGGCGCTCATGAGGCACGGCGCGGCGAGGGGGTTGGGTCTGGCGGCCTGGCGGATTTTGCGGTGCCATCCGTTCGCGGAAGGCGGGTTGGACCCCGTGCCGCCGCGGCATGACCGAAGCTGAAATCTCCCGCCGCCCCCGCGGCGGGCCCGCAAAACGCGGGGGGATCGCGAATAGCTTTTCACTCCACGACGCCGGCGCGGCCTTTGAGTTGATCCAATCCCCTTCGGATTTCGGCCGCCTGGGGCGAATCGGGATACTTCTCCATCAGTTCCACCGCCAGGTCGTAGGCCTCGCGATGCCGGCCGGTCTTGATGTGCTCGGCGATGCGGATCTCCCATTCCTTGCGTTCGGCGATTGCCGCGTTGGTCCGCAGCTCGTCGAGCTGCTGCCGGAGCGTGTTGGCCTCGGGGCTGTCGGGGTGATTCTCCAGGAGCGTCTCGGCGGCGCGCAGGGCCTGGCGCCAGTGCTTGCGGGCCACGAGGTGCTCGATCTCGCGGTAGAGGCGCTGCTGCTCCTGCCGGCGACTGGCTCCCTGTTCGAGGCGGACGGTCTCGGGCAGGCGCGACGCCTCCGGGTTCTCCGGGAACTGCTCGGCCAGCGAGCGGGCCAGCTCAAGGGCCCGTTCCCACAGCCCCAGGCCCATGTAGCGCTGCGCCTGCTCGGTGACGTGGGAGATCTCGGTCTGTTCGTGCTGGCGGAGGGCCTCCGAGAGTTGGGTCTCCATCTCCGTGACCTGCTGGCCGTCGGTGGCGTAGCGGAGTCGAAACTCTTCGAGCCGCTGGTGGGCGTCGCGGTACTTGCCGACCTTGATGAGGGCCTCAATCTCGCGCCGCAGCGCCTGCTGGCGATGCTTCTTGGCGAGTTGGCGCTTGGCCGCCTTCTCCGTGTCGTCGAGGAGGGTGTTCTCCATGATCTCCGAGAGGAGACTGACGACCTCCTCGTGCGACGCGCCGGCCAGGTCCGACACGGGCTGGGCCACGTCGACCTTCTGGAGGCTGTCGCGCAGGGCCCGCTCCATCAGTTTCACGCTTACGGCCGCGCTGAAGGCGTACTTGACGATCAATGCCAGGGCGATGGCCAGGCCGCCCAGGAAAGCCAGGGCGATGGCGGCCACGCCCAGGATGATCCACTCCGAGGGCTCTGCGTCCCTCGCCACCACCCACAGCATCACGGCCCCGGCCGCGGCGGCGACCCACAGAACGAGCCCCAGGATCCACAGAAGAACCACTGTGCGCTGCGGGCGTGGAAGTTCACGACCGGCCTGCCCACCTCCCAGGAGTCTGCCCATGCCACCTCTCCTTTTCTGAGCGTTGTGCGTGCTAAGGCCATCGGCTTCCGGGCGGTCGGAAGTTCCGTCAAAAAAATTCCGACTTTATTTATCTTGACAACGGGAAACTCCGATTCATTATACGTCGCTAGTCTTCCGATACCCATCCCAGCGCAAGGGCCTCACTCACGCGTCCATGACGTGTGTGGTGGGGCCCGCTTTATGTCCTCATTGTAGCAAAGGCCGTCCGGACGGAAAACAATTTCCGCGCGATGTGAAAAACACGCGGCGGGCCCAAGGGGGCCCGCCGCGGCAGGGTCAGCGGTACTCCGCCCAACTGGGGTTAGCAGCGCGCCAAGCGCCGGCGGTGCGCCAGGATGGCCGTGGCGGCCGCCCCGAGCAACATGAGCGTCATCGGCTCCGGCACCGTCGGCGTGATGGGGATGAACGGTTTCGGCGGCGGGCCGCTGGGACCACCTATGCCCCTGCCTCCGCTGACGCCTCCCGATGATGCCGGGTACGGGCGGCCTTCCTGGGCCATGAGGGATTCGACGCCCACGGCGGTCGGATGCTGCCGCGGCTGCTCGTGAGGCGCCCAGTCCACCGGCAGTTCCGTCGTGCCCACCAGGGCCACGGTGAGGTTGCCCGTGGTGGTTCCGCGCGAGGCCACGACCGACACATTGAGGCCCATCTGCGACAGGAACGTCGGCAACAGGCCCAGGTCCAGTCCGGCCGCCAGGGCCGTGTGCCCTTCTTCCACGGGCGTGGTTCTCGGCTTGAATCCGAACGAGTCGGTGGCCGTGCCGATCTCGGCCGAGTCTACGCGGGCGATGTGGTCCACGGCGAGGTAGGCGTGCGGCTCCATGCCGGGGCCTTCGAAGCTGTCGGAGGCGCTGCTGAGCGGCACCTCGAACGCCAGCATCATCTGAACGTTCACGTGCGGGCGGACGTAGCTTATGGCGGTCTCGGTTGCCTGCGTCCAGTTCGACATGACGCCCGGGCAGCGGCCGGTCATGACCCGCCCGAAGCCGCCCGGCCCCATCGAGAGGAAGGCGGTGCTCCCGAACGGAATGGCCCGCTCATCCGACTCCGCTCCGGCCAAGCCTGTCACCTCCGGATAGGCGAAGTAAGCCAACTGGGCGGGCGGCATGGGATCGGCGCCCGCGCTGGCCGGCTGCGGCGGCGCGTTGTAGGCCGCCACCGAGACTCTCGCGGGCGGATCGGCCAGCAGGAGCTCGACTACACGGGGCGACGGCCGTGAATGCGGGGCCAGGTACGTCGCCATGGCGTCGCGCACGTCCGTCGTCGGCGTGGGGGCCACGTTCTGGCTCACCGCCGGGGCGAAGAAGAGTTGTGCGCACGGCGCCGCCGTAAGGTCGGCTGCCATCGGGACAAAAAGGAGGGCGCCCGCCAAGAGCAGCTTGGCACAGAATCTGGTCGTGGCCATTGCTCTGACTCCACTTGCAGCTGCCTTCCGGATCTGGCCGCCTCACCTGCGTCCGTGCCTGAAGGGAGGCACGGTACAGCAAGAGCACGACCGATCTGAAATGCGTAACTGCCCTGATTCCCCGGGTGCTCAAGCGGGGGAAAACCTACCGCCATGGTATTATACCCGAAATGGCGAGGAAGGCAAGCGAGGCAGGAAAATCCTTTTGTGCGGCCTGTGTGGCCGCGTGTTACGCGTCCAAGCCCCTGCGTACCGGCCAGAAGGGGCATCGACCTGTTGTGGCTCTCGGGTGGCCTCCGCACGGCGAAGGTCAGCCGGGAATTCCGGCCGACCGGACCGCCGGGGAGCTTCCTCGTACATCTGGCCGGAGGCAGGAGCCTTGCGGCGCACGCCCCAGTAACGCCGGGGCCCCGGCCTCCGACCTGGCAGCGGAACCGACCCGCCGCCGGCCGAACGACAGACCATACGTAATACTAATTGGAAAGGAAGCGGTGTCAAATTGCCCGCGCGGATCACACGGGTGATGCCTCTAACGCCTTGTTGATCAAAGGCTTACGATTCGCCGCCGGGTTGGCCCCATTCCATCGCTGTGCGGAACACCGCCCAACAACGCGCAGGAAAAGGTGCGCTGGGCACGTGATGCCGCCGTTGTTCTGCCTTTGTCCCTACTGCTGCAACGCCACTTCGCGCGGCGGGTCTCCCGACCTGCCGCGCACCTGCGTTATCTCGCCGCCCGGAGGCAATTGCCGCGCGGTGGGTCAGGAGACCCACCGCGCACGAGGTTAGGTGGCGTTGTAACGCTAATCGCGCAGCTCGACGTGCCAGTAGGCCGTGTCAAGGAATTGCTTCCACGAGCGGTACTTCTCGTTGCCCGCGTGCAGGCTGATGACGGGGCTGAAACGCGGCTGCACCGGCGGGCGGATGAGGCGCAGCCCCGCCTCCTCCGGCGTCCGGCCACCCTTGCGGACGTTGCATTTCATGCACGCGCAGACGACGTTTGGCCACACGGTCCGCCCGCCCCGGCTCCGCGGGACGACGTGGTCGATCGAAAGCTCGGTGGTCTTGAACTTCCTGCCGCAGTACTGGCAGCGGTTCCCGTCTCGGGCGAAGAGGTTGCGGCGGTTCAGGCGCACCCGCGTCTTCGGGATGCGGTCGTAGCTGAGCAGGCGGATGACCCGCGGCACGGCGATCTCGAACCGCACCGTCCGGACCCACTCGTGCGATGCCGGCTGGAACTGCCGCCGAAGCTGCGAGATCTCGGTCCACGAGGAGAAGTCGTAGCAGTTGAACGACTCGTCCTCGACCGACACCACCTCCGCCACGTGCTTCCACAGCAGGACGAACGCGTGCCGCGCGCGCACCACCCGCACCGCCATGAACAGGCGGTTCAGAACCAGGACGCTCGTGTCCAGGGCGCTCGGGCCGGAAACCACCATGGCTACTGCCGTACTCATCCGCCGACCTTTCGAAAACGGCTTGAAACCGTCGGAATCTTAACGTAAAGCCGGGGGCGCGTCCAGAGGGAATCTTTGTCTCGGCGCGGGCTTGGGTGGCATGGCCACCCACGAGACGAGGGCCTACGGCAGAATCCCCAGCGGATCGCTCGTCACCCAGCGGAGGGTCCGGGCGTCGAGGCGCTCCATGCCCTCTTTCCCGGCGGCGCCGTCGCAGTAGTCCGCCCGGTTGAACTCCAGGGTGATTTCCATCGGCTTCGCGGGGACGAGCGGCTTGGCCTTTCCGGACAGCGCGACGGCCTTTCTCGCCGCCTCGCGGAGGCGGGCCCGTGCCTCTTTCGTCTCGACCAGCTCGGCGCGGTTGCGGCCCAGGCCGCGTTTGACCACGGCCGTCTCGAGGGGGTTGAAGAACTGGCGGGCCTCGATGCACGCGGCCTCGTCGCCGCTGACCATCAACATGGGCACGCCCCAGTTGCCCGCGACGATCGCCCACTGCGCCAGCTCCCCCATCCGCCGCCGGTTGATGGAGTAATCGTGCCAGGAGACCGAGGACTGCGTGTGGTCGAGAAAGGCGTTCATCGTGCCGGCCATGGCGTGGGCGCCGATGAAGAACGTGCCCTGGTAGGAGGCGTCGAGGATGCCCCACCACTTCTTGTTCGGCCGGGTGTCGTTCTCGGCCCGCGGGTCGAGCATGCCGGCCAGGAAGTTATTGCCGCCGCCGTGGCTGTCGAGGACCGTGACGTGCTTCGCCCCGCCGGCGAAGGCGCCGTCGACGGCGGCGTTGAGATCGCCCATGAGGAGCTCGCAGCACTCGCGGTACCGTCCGCCCGCCCGCTCGGTCATCTCCATCGAGTCGATGCCCGTGATGCCTTCGAGGTCGGTGTGGATGTAGATTTTCACGGCGTGCCTCCGCAGCTACCAGATGCGCTTCAGCGCCTCGCCCACGCGGCGAATCGCTTCCTCGCCGGGCAGCGACGCGAGTTCCTTCACGAACGGTTCCGGCACCACGGGCCCGTCATAGCCGATCTTCCTCAGGGCCGCAAGGAACCCCTTGAGGTCCTCGACGCCTGTCTCGCCGGGCAGGCATCGCACGTTGTCCTTCTGGGCGTCGACGGGGACGCCCGCCGGGGCGTCGTTGATATGGACGTATACCACCTGCTCAGGTGCGAGGGCCAGGATGTCCTCGACCGTTCCGAGCGAGGTATACCAATGCCACGAATCGAGCAGGAGGCCCGCGTTCGGGCCGACGGCGTCGGCCAGCTCCAGCATGTGCTCCATCGTGCGGACGAACGGGTACTTGTGGCCCATGCGCGCCGTCTTCGGGCCGATGAACTCCAGGCCCAGCCGGCACCCGTGCCGCGCCAGGACGCGGGCCGCCCGGCCGAGACGCTGGGCGTGCCACGCGAAGTTCTCCGTGAACGGCCGCGCGTCGGAGAAGGGCAGGATCCAGGTGGCGAACCGCGTCACGCCGATCTCGGCGGACCGGGCAGCGATACCCTGAAGCGCGACGATGGCGCTGTCGTACGCCTTGTCGTCGCCGTAGAGGTTGACGGGCAGGCCTGTCCCGCCGACCTTGAGGCTGTGCTGGGCGAGGGCGTTGGTGACCTTCGCGGCCGGCGCCGCCGGGTCGATGCCGACGTCGATTCCCTCGAATCCGTACTTGCAGGCCAGGGGCAGGCACTGGTCCCATGGCAGGTTGACGCCGATCGCGCCGGGGTTCAGGCAGCGGAACATGGCAATCTCCTTGCTGGAGGCACGGGTGAGCATGATGATACAGTGATTCCTTGGCGCCTGCAAGAATTCCGTTCCGATATCTGTAAGGCTTCAGTCTCAGGGGTGGCATGGCCACGCGCCTTTGCGTGGCCATGTTCCTGCGAACTTCGGGGCGCATGGCCACGCACAGCGCCCGCCACGGCGGGCAGGCTGTGGCCATGCCACCCGAAACTGAGGATTACGGCACACGAAAGAATGCAGTGGAAATGCGCCGCCGCAGTTGGTATGCAAGGGCGTCCACGAGAAGCGGGAGGGCAGGGCATGGCGCGGTTCACGGTCAAGCGCAGCACGTTCGGGACGCATGAGACGGTGGTCCTCGAGGACTCTGCCGGCGGGACGAAGGCGGTTCTGGCCCGCCTCGGCGCGTCGCTCCTTTCGTTCCACGTTCCCCTGGGCGGCGGGCCCTTCGACATCACCGACGGCTTCGCTACCCCGGAAGAACTGGCCCAGAGGAGCTGCGGCCGGGCCATCCTCATGGCCCCGTTCTCGAATCGCATCGACGACGGCAAATACGAGTTCGGCGGCCAGGTCCACGACCTCGGCGTCACCGACACGAAGAACCGCGTGATCCTGCACGGGTTCGTCTCGAAGGCCGCTTGGGACGTGACGGCCGAGACCGCCGGCGACGCGTCGGCCTCGGTGACCTTCATCACGCGGGCGATCCGGCAGGGGGCCTTCCGCGGCTACCCGTTCGACGTCGACGTGTCGGTCGCCTACACGGTGAAGCCGGCGAGGCTGGAGGTGGAGATGGCGGCCCGCAACGTCGGCAAGACCGACGCCCCGTTCGGCGGCGGGTGGCACCCGTACTTCCGCACCTCGGCGAAGAAGATCGACGCGCTGCGGCTCATCATCCCTTGCCGCACGAGGATCGCGACCGACCAGCGCCTCCTGCCCCTTGCGGGCGACGCGGCCTACGTGCCGATCGAGAAGGCGCCGGAGTTCGATTTCCGCCCCGGCCGGCCGGGCGACGGCAACGTTCTCGGGAAGCGGTTCATCGACGGCGCGTTCGCGGACCTCGAGACGGACTGCGGCGGGTGGGCCCATACCACCATCGAGGACGTTGAGACGCGGCGGCGGATCGTCGTCTTCCAGGAACGCGGCCTGATGCACGTGTTCACGGGCGACCCGCTGCCCGTGCGCGGGCGGCTGGCCCTTGCCCTCGAGCCCGTGGAGTTCATGACGAACGCCTTCAACCGCCCCGAGTGCCGCGCGGGCATCACGCTGAAGGCCGGGGCCGAGCGCCGCTTCCGTTTCGGCGTCGAGGCCGCGACGTTCTGAGCATCCCTGTGGCACGGCCGGCTTGTCCGGCCGTGGGGATGCGCCGCCCCCTTTCGCACGGCCGGACAAGACCGGCCGTGGCACACAGGTCCCAGAGCACTTACCCCATGCGATTGTTCCTCAAAGTCCTCGCCGTGACCGTGGTTCTGGCGGTGCTGCTGCTGGCGGGCTTTGCCCTATGGGGTGGCGCGTTCGAGCGGCTCTTCAGCCAGGAGGCGAGTGTCCGCTGGTTCCAGGAGTCGCGGCCGTGGGCCTGGGCGGCGGCGATCCTCCTCCTGGTGGGCGACCTCCTGCTGCCTGTCCCCGCCAGCGGCATCATGGCGGCCCTGGGGAACGTGTACGGCGTCTTTCTCGGCACGCTCATCGGCGCCGCCGGCGCTGTCCTGAGCGGCATGCTGGGCTATGCGATCGCGCGTCTTGGCGGAAAGCGCCTGGCGGGCCTGCTGGCGGATGAGCAGGAACTCGATCGGTTCCGCGCGTTCTTCGACCGATGGGGCGGCTTCGCGGTCATCGTCAGCCGCCTCATGCCGATCCTGCCGGAGGTGACCTCGCTCCTGGCGGGCCTGGCGCGGATGCGGCTCTCGCGGTTCGTCCTGGCGCTGGTCCTCGGGTGTGTCCCGGCGGCCGCCCTGTTTGCTTACCTCGGCAACGCCTCGCGCGAGCAGCCGTGGTGGGGCCTGGCCCTCGCGGTCGGCATACCGCTTGTCATCTGGCCGGTGTTTCTGCGGGCGCTCGGCCGGAAGGCGAAGGCGTAGGCCGGGGCGCAGCCCCGGCGTTTCCTCGCGCGGGCCTTGTGGTCCGTCACAATTGAAACTGTCGGTAAGGTAAGCGCGGCGGGCAGTCTTGCCTGCCGCGCGGTGGGCAGGACTGCCCACCGCGCTACCCAGCTGCACTCACACGAACAAGTGTGACGGACTACTTGTCGGCGCGCCGGGGTGTTGTCCCGGCCTACAGTGCCCAGGGATGGAGGACGATCTTGCCGCACTTGCCCGCCAGTTGCAGCTCCCACGCGTCGCGCACGTTGGCGAGCGGCAGCGTGTGCGTGATGAACTTGTCGAGCAGGGCGGAGGACTCGCGGATGATCTGCATGATCTTCGGCGAGTCCCCGAGGTTGTAGTGCCAGACGCCGTGGAGCGTGAGGCCCTGGCGGATCGTATCGTCGCTGACGCGGATCACGAGGTCGCCCCCCTCGCCGACGAAGGCGACGTGGCCGCGCCGCCGGGCGGCATCGATCATGAGGCGCTGGGCGGCCGCCGCGCCGGAGCAGTCGACCGCCTTGTCGGCGCCGACGCCGCCCGTCAGGTCGCGGATCTTCGCCGGGGCGCCGGAGTCCGCCGGGTCGATGACCGCTTCGGCGCCCAGCGCCTTCGCGAGGGCGGCGCGGTACGGGTGGCCTTCCACGCCGATGACCCGGGCGCCGCGGTAGACGGCGTTGATGACCGCCCCCAGGCCGACGGGCCCCAGGCCGGTCACGAGCACCGTGTCAAACGCATTGACATTCATCCTCTGCATCGCGCCGAAGGTCGGCCCCAGGCCGCAGCAGGCCATCCCGCCGTGGTCGTACGAGACGCCGTCGGGGATCGGCGCCAGCAGCCAGTCCTGCGCCACGAGGTACTGGGCGTACGTGGACGCGCCGGCCGTGTTGCCCGACGCCTTGAGGAGGTTCGGGGCCTGCCGGCAGTGGATGTAGTCGCCGGCGAGGCACAGGGGGCACTTGCCGCAGCCCGCCTGGGGCATCACCGCGACGCGGTCGCCGACCTTGACGCGGCCGGGCTGCGCGACCTCGACCACCTCGCCGGCGGCCTCGTGGCCGAGGAACTCGACCGGCCGGCCCTGGTTGTCGCGGTAGGCCTTGTACTCGGTGCACAAGGGCGTGGCATGGACCTTGACCACCACGTACTCGCCCTTGGCGTGCGGATCGGGCCTGTCCACCATCTCGACCTGGCGCGGGCCGGTGATGATGACCTGTTTCATGGGGTGATCCTCGCACCGTGTGGGCCGCGGCCCACATGACTTGGCTGTTCAATCTGCAATCTTCAATCTGCAATCTGCAATGGTCTCACGCCTTGAGGCCCTTCCGCACGGCGTCGGCCGCCAGGTCGCCGACCTCGGTGGTCGAGTAGCCCATCTTCCCGGCGGCGAGGCTCCTCAGCTTGCGGGCGGTGACGTACGCGATGGCCGCCTCGACGCGGTCGGCGGCGGCCGGCTGGCCGATCTGGCGCAAGAGCATCGCCATCGCGCCGATGGCCGCGAGGGGGTTGATGACGTTCCGCCCCGTGTATTTGGGGGCGGAGCCGCCGATGGGCTCGAACATCGAGAGGCCCTGGGGGTTGATGTTTCCGCCGGCCGCGATGCCCATGCCGCCCTGGATCATCGCCCCGAGGTCCGTGATGATGTCGCCGAAGAGGTTCCCCGTGACGATCGTGTCGTAGGACTCGGGGTTCTTGACCATCCACATGCAGCATGCATCAACATGATTATAGTCCCGTGTGACGTCCGGGTACTCCTCGCC
>JAPLML010000449.1 GCA_026387055.1 Planctomycetota bacterium
GCCCGGCCGAACGCCTCGTCGGGCTTCTCGATGACACGGTCCTGGAACTTGCCCGTCCGGTCCTTGATGACCGTGGCCACGTGGTCGGCCGAGAGTTCCACCAGGAGGTCGAACTCGTACTCGATGCCCTTGCCCTGCTCGGGCGCGAGACCGATCCGCACGGGCCTGAGGCGCCCCGTTTTCTCGTCCGTCTGCTGGTTCCACTCGGTCTTCGAGCGCATCGTGGCGATGACGTGACCGGGCCAGTCGGTCAGGGCGTCGATCAGGCGTCGCTGCTTGGGCGTGCCCTCACTCCAGGCCGCCCAGGTGTTCCCGCCGAAGCGGGCCTTGGCCAGCCGGTCCACCTCCTGGAGGAGTTCCTGCCACCCGTGCGAGAGCGAGTCGATGACGAGGACGTCGTACCCCGCCTTCGCCGCCGCCGCGAGCGCCGCGATGTACCCGTCGATGGTCCGGTCGGCCAGTTGGCAGGTGTGGAACTGGAACCGGTCGGCGTACTTGGACGCCGAGCCCCGCTCGGTGTCGATGACGGCGATGCGGCCGCCGATGCCGGTGGCTATCCGCAGGGCCGACATCGTCTTGCCGCTCCCGGACGGCCCCGTCAGCGCCGCCCGGAGTTTCGCCTGGGCCTTGGTGGCCGGTTGGAACTGCACGGTTGTCATGGTTGGTGCCTCCATTTCGTGTTGAGTTGTCGGGTCCGCCACCGCGACGTTCGTGGCACAACGCCCCGAACCGTCATGGCGCCGTCAGTCCGGCTCAAGGTCGAGATACTCACGCAGTTCTTCCTCTTCTTCCTCGCGCTCGCGCCGCTCCTGGTCGAGCCGCTCGATGGACGCAGGGCTTCGCGGCGCATGGCTCCGGGGGTTTGTGTCGTACCCGCAATATGGGCATGTCATCCACCTGCCCCGATGCCACACGAAGTCGCGTCCGCATGCCTCACAGGTCCTCATCACTGAGCCCCATCCGACGGCGGTGCCGAAGTTCAAGGTGCTCCTGGTTCGGACGGTCGATGCAGCAGTCCGCGTACCGCTTGCCGCTGCCGCAGGGGCACGGATGGTTGTGTATGCGGCGCTCGTGGGCGGCTAACCGATGAGGTCCAGTTCTGTGTCATCGCCGTGGTATTCGCGGCCACGGGCGATGCGCGACAACTTGTCGTCGATGCGGACGTTCAACTGCTCCAGGGCGTCGGCGCGGCTGAAGATGCGCAGAGGCGCGAGGGCCGAGTTGCCGTAGGCCCGATTCTTCTCCAGGAGCACCTGCTTGATTTCTTCGCAGGTTGCTGCGATGGCCGTCGCCACATCGGCGTCCTTCACGTTCAGGTCCCTTCGTGCCCCATGCGGACCAGCAAGCGATACTGGCGGTTCATCGCTGCCTCGCGTCCGATTGCGTGATCCCCCTATTGGGTTATCTATGCCGCCTGCGGTCGGAATGTCCGCCCGGTCCGATCTCACTCAAGGCATGCTCTCAGGAAATGCTCGCGGATTTCCTCGATGGCCTTCCGCGCCTGGCGGCGGGAGATGCCAAGGCGGGTCGCCACGGATGCTTCTTTGGCCCCTTCCATCAGCAGGCGTGCGACGGCACGGAGGGAGGACGAGAGGCCCGAAAGGGCAACACTTGTGTCCGCAGACGCACAGGCGCGGTCTTCATCGGACGCCATGTACCCCGCGTGGCGGCGCCGCAGGTCATCGTCGATGATTACGTCCGCGAGCGTCTTCTCTTCGCCCTCGTCGAGAAGCGTGCTTCCCTCCAAGGACTGGAGGTTCAGGCCTGCGGCGCGCTTCAGGCGCCTGCGGTCGCGGCACATCATGGCCGCTGCAGACTTCACAACCGTGGCGACAAAGGTGTTGACGGCGCCGCGGGCAGCGTCATACAGGTGGGCCTTTCGAAGGACGTGCAGGATGAGTTCCTGCTCGATGTCCTTCACGGGCGTCCGACAGAACTCCGAGCGGCGCCGGAGTTGTCGGGCCTTGAGCCTAATCAGCGTCTTGACGTAGTCCGAGGACATCGCGGCGTGCACCGGGTGGGTAGGCATGGTCGCCTCCGTGGGCCGGAGGCGACCGCCCGGTAGCAGTCAGCTCAGATGCGCTGGGGTGTTCTGTGCTGCGGCGCGCCGCCGCGTGGATGCACAGGCGCAACTTGAGGCTGCCGGGTTATGGCCTCACGGCCTTCACCCGGCAGCCGCGGTGTCGCGGGCGCAAAGAGAGTCCCGCGCCGTGGGACGGCGCGGGACGGGAGCGGAAACGTTTTCGGGGAACAGGTTTACGACGATTTGCAGATTATCTTCTGACCGTCGCGTCGTTGCGACGCGACAGAGCGCTGCACAGAGGGGCTGTCTGCCGTTTGAACGACCTCATCGGGTCCGCCAGCGCGTAGGACAGCTCGACCAATCTTGTCCTTAGTGATCTTCCTGCCGAGTTGCTGCGTTAAGGCGTCAGCTGCTTTACGGTACGAACCGCACTCCTTATAGCTCGCCACGAGGACATCGTCCTCCAGGTGGGTTCTCACCTCGGCCTTCAATTGCTGCCGGATGGCGAGCTTCTGCTCCGCGCCTGTCACCGGCAGCCCCATGACCGTAGCGACACGCTGGTCGGCCTCATTCACGCGAGCGGCCACGTCCACGGCGTCAATCTCGATGCCATTCTCGCCCAACGCGGCTACTTGCGCGAGCACGATGGTGGCTGGAGGGCGCCCCGCCCAGACTGCATCAGGAGGCGTTTGGTCGGCAACCAAGATGATCGGCCGACCGTTCGGGCCTACGTGGCAGGTCACGGTCAGGCCATCGGGCCACCCAAGGCCGCGGGCAAACAGAACCTCCCGGTTCGCGCCCTGCCAGGGAGTCTTCCCGAGACGCCACAGCCTGCCGGGCACGATGGTCTTAGGGTGCCCCCTGAGCGCGAGGGCCTTGGCCAGCGCAACGGCGAGCGCATCAAAGTCAACCGTCCACTGCAGCAGGAGCGTCTCCGGCACTTCGACCCGCAGCGATTCTGGGCAAGGGATGAAGAAGCGCGTGTGGCCGTCCGGGCCGGTCTGCGGAACAACCTCTTCCACATGGCCTTCGCTACACCCTGGGCAGACGACGTGAACTGCGTTGTCAGTTCGTCGCAGGATTCCAAGGCCATCGAGTTGCCGGACTGCATCCGCCGGCCAGGATGCTATCTGTCCCGCTGTGAACCGCGGCTCGGGGGTATCGACGCTGGGCCAGAGGAAAGTCAGGGGGTCACTCATGGGTGATCCCCCACAGTTTCAGGCACCGCTCCCCAACGGCCCGCATTTCGTCGGTCTTGCTCTTGAGGTCGCAGGAGTTGGGGTGACTGATATCGAAGGTCAGCGTCTTGGGGCGTCGGCTGTCACCATTGTGCAGGAACGTCAGCCGGAACGTCGCCAGCGTGACCCGGAGCCGCGCGAGGGGCACGTTCTGACTGTTCAGGTACTGCTGGATCATGCGATGGATGTCGTCCTTGCCGGCGTTCAGGTCGGCATCGAGGGTGATCCGCTGGCGCGGCGCGTCAACCAGTTCCAGGCGCAGCCGGCGGATACGGGCTTCGGCCACGCGGTCACAGGGGTCGGTCGGCAGCGGAAAAGCGGGGTCCTTCAGGCCATCCAGTTGATAGGGGGCCTGGTTGGGGTCGGCCGGGCCGACGTCGATTCCAAGCGCCGCCTTGCAGAACAGTTCCTGCAGTGGCTCGTGGACTTTCTTACCGCCGTGGGCGTACAGGTCAAGCGCGCCGTCGGTTGGGCAGTAGACGAACACGTTGGTGAAAGCATAGCGGTCGGCACGAGGTTTCATCTCCCCAGAGTCCTCGAAGACCAGGTGCCTGTCCGGGTAGTCGTCAAGGTAGGCGAAGAAATACTCCGCCCTATTGGCCCGCTGGTAGTGCTCGACGTGGCACCAGTGCCCGCGCCCCTGGCTTGGCTTATAGAAGCCGGTCAGCGCAGCGGCAAGTACCTGTTTCATCTGATCGTCGACCTGAAGCGGCTGACGCGGCAGGTTGTTCCGCGTGACCCAGTACCGTCCCGCCGCCAAGGCATCGGCGCGGGCAAACAGCGCCACTTCCTCGAAGGCGTTGGGCATGTTGAGATACACCCACACTGCCTTGTCGCACCGCCCCACCCAGCCGGTGAACTCCGGCATGCGGTGCGGGCACCACTTCTGGACTTCTTCCGCCATGACGCTCAGGCCGCGTTCGTCGGCCAATTCGTTCACATCCTGTAGGATGACCTGCACCTCCTTTCGCTGCGCGTCGGGGAGCCTCTGCCAGGCATCAAAGACCGGCTCGATATCGGTCTCCGTCAACTCCTTCCAGGGAACATCTCGGAGGAGATTGTGCCCGGTGAAGAACTCCTCGAGCAACTGGTTCGAGACCTGCTTCAGCACCTTCCTCGGGTCAAAATGCTTCGCCATTTTCCACACTCCTTCCATCGGTTGTCCACGTCCGCTAAACGGTAAACGCTCTGGATAAAAAAACACGCCGTCAGAACAGCATGCTCGACCTCTCCCGTCCAAGAAGGCCAAGATTCTCCAAGCGAATCCGCATCGCTTCTCCCGAAACCTGAAACCGGTCGGCGAGCGGCCGGCAGAACCGCTTCAGGGCCTCTTCCGGCGTTTCGGCATCGTCTTTCTCCAGTTCATCCAGGAACACTGCAGCAAGATCGCCGCGCCATTCACGCCAAGAGGCCAGGACCATGTCATGCGGCATGAGTAGGTGCGAGGCAAAGCGATCCGCCTGCCATTCGACAGGCCGTTTGTCGCTCGAGCGGCAGACGTAGGCAGGCTTCCCCAGACCTCCGGCAAAGAGCGCCCCTTGGTTGGGATCCTCGACGTAGTGTGCGCGGTGGAGACGCCAGTGCCCTGCCTCGTGGGCGAGCGTGTAGTGATAGCGTCCTTTCCGCCGGGGATGAACGGCAGGGTCCAGGCTTGTATCCACGCCGACGAGTCTCTCCTTGAGCCACAAGGCGCCGTGAACGTCGGCGTGGCCGAAAAGCGTTTGCATGTCCTTGAACTCGAACGTCAGGCCGAGGTGGAGTTCGATAATCTCGTCGATGGGTACAGGCGGCCCGGCTACCTCGCCGCAGGCCTGGCCGTACTCCGCCAGGAGCAGCGCCGCCTCCTGCTCGATGCGCTTTTCGGGCAGGAACGGCACCTCGTGAACCTCGATCCTGCTGCGCCTTCTCACTTCTTGTCGTCCTTGGCCTTGAGCCGGCGGGCCTGTTCCGTGAGCCGCCCGAGTTGCTCGGCTGTAAGGCCTCTGGCTTCTCGTAGGAACGTCGCCATCCCCTTGGGCTCTTCCTGGATAATCCCCGCCAGATCCTGCGGCAGCCGCCCGGCCAGGGCCAGGAATTCGTCCGGATTCTCGCCGAGGATCTCCGCCATCTTTTGCACCCGCGCGGCCGTCGGGGGCCTCTCCACCTTACCCTGCTCCACCAGCGACAGGTACGTCGGGCTTACCTCCACCAGTTCCGCGAACTTCCTCAAGCTGCATTTCTTCGCCAGTCGTTTTTCTCGCAACAGTTCGCCGAAATGCTTCGGCTGTTTGCTGCTCATATCCTAGTAGTTCTTCACATTTGATGTTGTTGGTTGTGTGGTATTGCCGATCTCCTTTGCGGCACGCGGAGGTGCCGCGAACGGGGAAGGAGAATCGGCATG
>JAPLML010000761.1 GCA_026387055.1 Planctomycetota bacterium
ACGGCCGGCGACGAGCATACCCCGTACTTCTGCTGCCCGTAGTGCGCCCCCTTGGGCAGCCGGTCCGCGGTCCGCTTGGGAACCACGAGCCGCCACAGGAGTTTGCCCGTGGCCTCGTCGAGACACTGGACCATGCCGCCCTCGGTGCGTTTGAGCCGCGGGTCGTCGGCCAGGAGCGCGTCGTCGGTGCCGATGAAGACCTTGCCGCCCGAGACCGTGGGGTTGCCGTAGGCGTAGGCGCCTATCCGCGCAGCCCACCGGACGCTCTTGGTCGTCGCCGGGTCGATGCCCCCCTCCTGAGGCTTCTTGCTGCCGGGAACGAAGGTCTCGGGCAGGCCCTTTTCGTCGGAGACCATGTTGCGGCCGGGCGACGGGCCGCCCCACTGCGGCCAATCGGCGGCCGGCAGCGCGGCAGGCCAGGCGGCGGCACCGAACAGAATCAGCGCGGGCAGCAACCGTCTCAAGATCATCCCCGCCGATTCCTCCACTCCCCTTTTCGGAGGTCCCGCCCTACAGCGTCCAGCCCGCCCGGTACTGACGCCGGACGTACGCGTTGGCGTCCTTGTCGTTGGTCACTTCCATCTTCGCGCCATCCCACTGAAGTTCGCGGAAGGGGAACCGGATGGCCAGGTTCCCCATGAGAACGGTCTCGGCGAACGGGCCGGAGTAGTCGAAGTTGGCGCTCGATGGTTTGCCGTCCTTGCAGGAGCGGACCCAGTCTTTCTCGTGGCCGCTCTCGCCGCCCGGCACGCGGGGCAGCGTCGGGGCGGGTATCTGGTACTCCTTCATCCGCGACTCGGGGACGAGACGTGCCCCCTTGCCGAAGCAGCCGCACATCAGCAGGCCCTTATCGCCGACGAAGAGGACGCCGCCATCGTCATCGCCCAGGCGACGGCCCTTCTCCAGGACCTCCGGCCGCTCGGGCATCATGCCGCCGTCCCACCACGTCAGTTTGACTTCCGGCAGCCCCTCCCGCGCGGGGAACTTGTAGCGCACGATGGTCGAGCGGGGGTATTGCTCGTTCTTCGGCTCGGTCTTTTGCCACAGGCCCTGCCAGTAGGTCGAGATGCAGCCCTCGACGCTGATGGGATACTTGAGTTTCAAGGCCCAGAAGGCCGGGTCCATGATGTGGCAGCCCAGATCGCCCAGGGACCCCGTGCCGAAATCCCACCACGCCCGCCACGTGCCGGGATGGTACGTGGGATGGTAGGGTCGCACCGGCGCCGGGCCGAGCCATAGGTCCCAGTCGAGCGTGGGCGGCACGGGCGGCGTTTCCTTCGGCCGCTCGACCTCGATGCTCTGCGGCCAGACGGGACGGTTGGTCCAGCAGTGGACCTCGCGCACGGCCCCGATCGCGCCGTCGGCGATCCATTCCGAGATCAGCCGCGGCCCGTCGCCGGAGTGGCCCTGGTTGCCCATTTGGGTCATCACCTTGTACTTGCGGGCCTCCTCCGTAAGCACCCGTGCCTCGTCGATGTTGTGAGCGAGGGGCTTTTGGACATACACGTGCTTGCCGCGCTGGATGGCCGCCAAGGCCACGACGGCATGGGTGTGGTCGGGAGTGGCCACGATCACCGCGTCGATGTCCTTCTGCTGATCGAACATGACGCGGTAATCCTTGTAGACCTTGGCCTGGGGGTACTTCGCGATGGTCTTGGCCGCGTAGCCGCCGGCGTCCAC
>JAPLML010000618.1 GCA_026387055.1 Planctomycetota bacterium
CGGGTGGCATAGCCCACCTCCTCAATCAGCGTTCCGTCGCGGTCGAGAAACACTGCCGGGTCGGCCACGTGCGGTCACCCTTTCCCCTGGCCCGCCGCGGGCCCGAACATCGCCTGTTCCACGAGACCGCAGAGAATGTGCAGGAGGGCCAAGTGCCCCTCCTGAATGGCCGGGCTGGAATCGGCGGGGACGCAGAGCGCCACGTCGCAGAGCTCGCGGAGCTTGCCGCCGCTGCGGCCGGTCATGCCGAGGACCCTTGCGCCCCGCTTCCTCGCGCACGCCGCGGCCTTGACCACGTTGGCGCTCGATCCGCTCGTCGTAAGCGCCCAGAGGACGTCGCCCCGGCGGACAATCGCATCAACCTGCCGCTCGAAGACCGCATCGAAGTCGTAATCATTCGCCACGGCCGTGAGAATGCTCGTGTCGGTCGAGAGGGCGACGCACGCAAGGGCAGGGCGGTCTATGCGGAATCGGCCCACGAGCTCGCCGGCGATGTGCTGGGCCTGCGAGGCGCTCCCGCCGTTGCCGCAGACGTAGATCGTGCGGCCGGCGCGGAGGGCCGCGATGAGAAGGTCGGCCGCGCGGGCCGTCGACTCGGCCAGGTCGTCGGCCATGGCGCCGTAGACGGCGGCGGTAGCGCGAAGGCTGTTGCGGATATCCTCGATCACGGTCATGCACCTCTGTAAGGCCGAGCCGCGCAAGTGCGGCGGCTAACCCTGAGCAGGTCCCGACTCGCGGATGCGCCGGACGAGCTCGGTGGTGCTCAGGCCCTTGACGAGCGGCGCCAGGACCACCCGCCCGCCGTAGGCTTCGACAAACTCGCGGCCGACCACGCCCTTGTAGCGCCAGTCCTCGCCTTTGACGAGGGCGTCGGGCCGGACGGCCTGGATCAATTTCAGCGGCGTGTCTTCGTCGAAGATGACGACGTAATCGATCGCCTCAAGCGCCGCAAGGACGCGGGCCCGCTCGGCCTCGGAGCAAATCGGCCGCGTGGGTCCCTTGAGCGCCCGGACGCTGCGGTCCGAGTTGAGGCCGACGACCAGCACGTCGCCCTGGCGGCCTGCGAAGTCGAAGAACTCGGTGTGTCCGGCGTGGATGAGATCGAAACACCCGTTCGCAAAGACGATGCGCTCGCCCTGGGCCCGGTGGCGGTTGAGGTCCACGCGGAGGTTGCCGAGGGTCCGCAGCTTGTCCCCGCTGCGGCGGGCCTCGCGGAGAAGCTCGGCGACGATCTCCTCGCGCGAGACCGTCTGGACGCCGAACTTCTCGACCTCCAGGCCGCCGGCCACGTTCGCCAGGCGCACCGCCTCCAGCGGCGTTGCCCCGGCCGAGAGGGCGAGGGCAATGACGGCGATGACCATGTCGCCGGCGCCGGCCACGTCGTAGACGAGGCGCGGGCGCGTCGGCACCATCTCGCCGGCGTCGCCCTTGACCGCCAGGTACGCCCCGTCCTTGTCGAGCGTGACGACGAGCGCGTCGAGGCGAAGATCCTTCAGGAGCTTGCGGGTGGCGCGGCGGAGGGCTT
>JAPLML010000560.1 GCA_026387055.1 Planctomycetota bacterium
GCTGCGTCCGCTGCCACCATGGGGACCTCAAGGCCGCACCGACCGAGGAGATGAAGCCCGCCTTCAGCCTGAAGGGGGGGCCGGGAACCTGGTCCGACGCGTACAAGGCCCTCGCCAACCCGAAGGTGACGAGCTGGATCAGCCCGCAGTCCGAGCCGAGCATGCTTCCGCCGTACCACGCCGGCGCTGCCAAGAGCAAGCTCATCGCCATTCTGGACAAGGGGCACTACGAAGCGCGGCTTGCGCCCGATGAGATGGAGCGCCTGGCCTGCTGGATCGACCTCCTGGTTCCGTGCTTCGGCGATTACATGGAGGGTCTCGACACCAAGGGCCGCACGACGTACCAGCACTTCCTCGACAAGCGCCGGCGCTGGGAGGAAGAGGAAGCAAAGAACATCGCGGCCTATCTCGATCGCGATGCGGCAGGGGGATGAAGCGATTGGGTCCCGATTGCCGTGTGCCACGGCCGGCTTGGTACGTGTTTACCGTGGGTGGCACGGTCACGCGCTGTTGCGTGACCGTGCTTGCGCCCCTATGTGACCGTGCACGGCCACGCAACAGCGCGTGGCCGTGCCACCCGGCAATCTCGGGTCACGCCTTCCGCGCGCCAGGGCAGGCAGCGGCCTCGACCTCGAACAAGAGGTCATCGCGGCAGATGTCGCTCAAGACGGAGACGCACGGCCACGCCAGGTCGGCCCACTGCTCGCGGAACACCTTCTCCACCTCGGGCGTCTTCGAGTAGACGATGGCGTAGACGACGTCGGCGTCGGTGCAGCCCACGTTGCTGAGCGCCGCCCGGACGTTGTCGATCGTCATCTTGATCTGTCCGGCGGCATCGCCGACGTGCTGGGTCTTGCCCGCCTCGTCGATGGCCGCCGTGCCCGAGACGTAGACCGTCCGGCCGCCGGGCGTGGTGGCCCGCGCGACGCGCGAGAAGGCCGAGCCGTACTGGTAGGCGCACTGCTGTTTGCCGGCGGCGCGAAAATACTCGATGCCGGCGTCCTGGCCGATGACCGCAATCACGTCGAGGGCGCACCGGGCCCCGCCCGCCGGTCCGACGCCGATGCCCGTGCTCGCGGGAAGGCGGCTGTGCTGCGGGTCGCCGTCCAGGAGGCTCCGCTCCGTGAAGAAGCCGCTCCGCACGCGGTTGAACTCGCCGTACCACGACAGGATGTCGCCGAGCCAGAGCCACGTCCGGGCGACGGAGAACATGTTCCCGCCGACCCTGCGCAGGGCAGCCTCGGCCTTCTCGAAGATCGCGCGGGCCTGGGCGGGACCCGCGCCGGCCTCGGGCGCCACCAGGCCCGAGAGGGCGACGTAGTCGTACCCGCCGACCTTCAGCATCCGGCCGCACGCCTTCTTGCCGCACCTGAAGACCTTCGGGCCGGGGGCGGCCCGGACGGCGTGGACCTGGACGCCCGCCAGCATGCCCTGTGGGCCTTCGGGAACGGAAAGGAGGACCGGCGGCCCGCCGTCATCCAGGTCGCCGTAGGCGGCGGACCGCACCGGCAGGATCGCGTCCAGGGCGTCTTCGACGCCGAAGATACGCTCCTGGAGGATGTGGGCCTTCTCGCGCCGGAGCGTTTCCGCGACCGCCCCGAAGACCTCGCGCGCCTGTTCCTGGAGCGGCCGCGACCCCTCGGGGCTGGCCGTGACGAAGACTTCGCTTGCGGAGGCCGACTCGTTGATGCGTACGCTCAGGTTCGTGGCTGGTCTCCTCTCAGATATGTGTTTAGCGAGTGTGCCATTATCCCGATAGCGGTTGTGGCACGGCCGGCTTGTCCGGCCGTGGCAGAGCGCCGGGCACGTTCCCCACGGCCGGACAAGCCGGCCGTGCCACACCTGCCGGGATACGCTAAACACAAACCCTCTCAGGGCCGCCGAGGGGAATCATGGCGCGTACCCCCCTCCGTGCTCAGTAGGGTAAACTCGCCGGGGGCGCGAAGGTAACGCGGGAATGCCGGAATATTGCCGCGACTGTGGTCTTACGATTCCCGGCGAATCCGGCTTGCAAACGGGCGGCATCTTCTGCAACATGGGCAGGGCAAGATGGGGAGGGAAGGGCATGGCGATGAGTCCGAACCCGTTTCTCGGGGTTTTCCTGCATGCGGTCGGGGGCTTGGCGGCCGGAAGCTTCTACATCCCCTTCAAGAAGGTCCGCAAGTGGGCCTGGGAGAGCTACTGGCTGGTGGGCGGGTTCTTCAGTTGGATCATCGCCCCGTGGATCGTGGCGTACCTGGCGTGCCCGGACCTCCTGGCGACGCTCCGCTCCGCCCCAGCCAACAGCCTGTTCTGGAGCTACGTGTTCGGCGTGCTGTGGGGGATCGGCGGCCTGACGTTCGGCCTCTCGATGCGGTACCTGGGCATGTCGCTGGGCTACGCGCTGTCGCTGGGGTTCTGCGCCGCGTTCGGCACCATCATCCCGCCCCTCGTCGGCCAGAATGTTATCGACGCCATCCGGGCGGGTGAGGGCCTGTCGACCGTGCTGGGCCTCCTGCACGGCAACTTCATGGATACCTTCACGACCGTGTCCGGGGTGATCCTGTCCTGCGGCATCCTGGTCTGCCTGGCCGGCATCGCCGCGTGCGGGCGGGCGGGGATGCGGAAGGAGCGGGAACTCTCGGCCGAGCAGAAGACGGCCGCCGTCTCGGAGTTCAGCTTTGTCAAGGGCGTATGGGTCGCCGTGTTCGCGGGCATCATGAGTTCGTGCATGGCCCTGGCCTTTGCGGCCGGCAAGCCCATCGCCGAGCACGCGGTCGCCGGCGGCACGCAGGACCTCTTCAAGAACTTCCCGGTGCTGATCATCGTCCTGGCCGGCGGATTCACGACGAATTTCCTGTGGTGCGTGGCGCTGAACGTGCGGAACCGCACGGCGCGAGACTACGTCAGCGGGGGCGGCGCGTCGCTGGCGGCGAACTACCTCTTCGCGGCCCTGGCCGGCGTCACGTGGTATCTCCAGTTCTTCTTCTACAGCATGGGCACCACCCAGATGGGCAGGTACGACTTTTCGAGCTGGACCATCCACATGGCGTTCATCATCGTGTTCAGCAACCTGTGGGGGTTCTACTTCCGTGAATGGAAAGGCTCGAGCCGGCGGACGCACTGGCTGGCCTTCGCGGGGATCCTGGTCCTCGTCGGCTCGACCCTCGTCGTCGGCTGGGGCAACTACGCGGCGTCGCTCAAGAAGTAGGGGCATGACGATGTATACATCCCGTGCAAGAGTGCTGGCGGCCCTGGATCACCGCGAGCCCGACCGCGTGCCGATCGACCTGGGCGGGAACCAGACGGGCATCCACAAGGGCGCCTACCGGCGGCTCATCGACCTGGTGGGCCTGAAGGAAGAGATCGTCATCATGGATCTCGTGCAGCAGCTCGCGCGGCCGTCGGAGGCCGTGCTCGAGCGGTTGCACGTCGACACGCGGTACGTGGCGGCGGGGGGCGCGAAGGGCTTCAAGGGCAAGGTGGTTCGGCGGAAGCGCGGCGGGCGGACCTGGCACGACTTCACCGACGAGTTCGGCGTTACCTGGTCGATGCCCGAAGACCAGCCGTACTACTTCGACATCTCGCATTCCCCGCTGGCGGG
>JAPLML010000191.1 GCA_026387055.1 Planctomycetota bacterium
GCTCGGGGTGACAGCAGAAAGCAGCCATGGACAAGCCGCTGACCCGGAACATCCGGCCGGGGGCCGAGCCGCTCAACCTCGGCGAGTACGAGAAGGCCGGCGGATACCAGGCCCTGCGCCGGGCCCTGGCCATGGCGCCGCGCGATATCGTCGACGAAGTGACGAAGTGCAACCTCCTGGGCCGCGGCGGGGCGGGGTTCCCGGCGGGCCGCAAGTGGAGCGAGGTGCCCCAGGCCGATGACCCCCGGCGCCCGGCGTACTTCGTCGTCAACGCCGACGAGATGGAGCCGGGCACCATGAAGGACCGGTTCCTCATGGAAGGCGACCCGCACCAGCTTGTCGAGGGCGTCCTCCTCAGCGCCTACGCCGTCCATGCCCACAAGGCCTGGATCTTCCTGCGCTGGGCCTACAAGCTCGCCGCGCGCCGGCTTCAGAAGGCCATCGCCGAGGCCTGCGAGGCGGGGTACCTGGGCCGGAGCATCCTCGGCTCCGGTTACAGTCTTGACTTATATCTCCATACTAGCCACGGTCGGTATATGTGCGGCGAGGCCGAGGGCACGCTGAACGCCCTCGAGGGCCGCCGCGCCATCCCGCGCTCCAAGCCGCCCTACGCGGCGTCGTGCGGCCTGTGGGGCAAGCCCACCGTTGTCAACAACGTCGAGACCGTCTGCGCGATCCCGCACATCGTCAACCGGGGGTGGCGGTGGTTCCGTGCCCTGAGCCGCAACCCCGACGAAGGCGGGACGAAGATCTACGGGGCGAGCGGGCGCGTGAAGCGCCCCGGCCTCTGGGAACTCCCGCTCGGCACGACCGTCCGCGAGATCCTCACGGAGCACGCCGGCGGCATGCGCGACGGCTGCCGCCTGCGCGCCTTTCTGCCGGGCGGCGCGTCGAGCCACTTCCTCACCGACCAGCACCTCGACGTGGCGATGGACTTCGGATCGATGGAGAAGGCCGGCAGCCGCCTCGGCACCGGCACGATGGTGGTCCTGGACGACAAGACGTGCCCGGTGGGGATGCTCCTCGCCCTGCAGAGGTTCTTCGCCCGCGAGTCGTGCGGCTGGTGCACCCCGTGCCGCGAGGGCCTGCCGTGGGTCGCCCGGACCCTCGAGGCGATCGAGGAGGGCCGCGGCGAGCCGTCCGACATCGACGTGCTCGAGGACCACTGCCGCTGGCTCGTCATGGGCCACACGTTCTGCGCCCTGGCGCCGGGGGCGATGTTTTCGCTGGCGAGCGGCCTGAAGTGCTTCCGGGACGATTTCCGGCGGCACATCGAAGAGAAGCGGTGTCCGTGGAGGTAGCCGTGCCGACGATTTATATTGAGGGCAGGCCATACGTTGTTCGCCAGGAGGGCAAGAACCTCCTGGAGGTCTGCCTGTCGCTGGGCTTCAACATCCCGTACTTCTGCTGGCACCCGGCGATGCACTCCGTGGGCGCCTGCCGCCAGTGCGCCGTGAAGCTCTTCCGCGACGAGACGGACACGCGCGGCCGGATCGTGATGGCGTGCATGACGCTGGCGGCCGACGGCGCGCGGATCTCGATCGACGACCCCGAGGCCGTCGCCTTCCGCCGCCAGGTCATCGAGTGGCTTATGGTGAACCATCCGCACGACTGCCCCGTCTGCGACGAAGGGGGCGAGTGCCACCTCCAGGACATGACCGTGATGGCGGGCCACGTCTACCGCCGGTACCGCTTCACGAAGCGGACCCACCGCCACCAGGACCTGGGGCCGCTGCTCGCCCACGAGATGAACCGGTGCATCCAGTGTTACCGATGCGTCCGCTTCTACCGCGACCACGCCGGCGGCCGCGACTTCGACGTTCTGGGCTGGCACGACGGCGTCTACTTCGGCCGCCACGAGGACGGCGTGCTGGAGAGCGAGTTCAGCGGCAACCTGGTGGAGGTGTGCCCCACGGGCGTCTTCACCGACAAGACCCTCAAGCGGCACTTTACGCGCAAGTGGGACCTCCAGACCGCGCCGTCCGTCTGCGTCCATTGCGGCGTGGGGTGCAACACCCTGGCCGGCGAGCGGTACGGGACCCTGCGGCGCATCCAGCCGCGCTTCAACGGCGAGGTCAACAGCTACTTCCTGTGCGACCGCGGGCGATACGGTTACGAGTTCGTGAACGGCGACCGCCGCCTCCGCCGGCCGCTCGTGCGGGACGCGCAGGGCACGCTCCAGCCGGCGACGCGAGAGGCGGCGCTCGAGCGCGCCGCGGCGCTCGTGCGCACTCCGACGTCGTCTTCGTCGTGGGCGAGGACGTGACCAACGCCGCCCCCATGCTGGCCCTCGCGCTTCGCCAGGCGGTTCTCGAGAAGCCGATGGAGATCGCCGAGTCTGCGCGCATCTGCAACTGGCTCGACGCCGTCCTGCGCGAGGCCATCCAGCAGGAGAAAGGGCCGTTCTTCATCGCCTCGCCCGACCGGACCAAGCTCGACGACGTGGCCACGGCCACGTACCGGGCCGCGCCCGATGACATCGCGCGGCTGGCCTTGGCGGTGGCCCACGAGGCGGACCCGGCCGCGCCCGGCGTGCCCGGCCTTTCGGCGGACGCGCAGGACCTCGCCCGCCGCATCGCCGCGGCCCTGCGGGAAGGCCGGCGGCCGCTCGTCCTCTCGGGCGCCGGGTGCGGAAGTCTGGCGGTG
>JAPLML010000762.1 GCA_026387055.1 Planctomycetota bacterium
TGTGAGGCCAGACACGTTGTCTCATGCGGTTTGGCAACGGCGATTTGCTGAGCCGGCTCGGACGCCCGGCGGCGGCGCTTTCCTATGGACCGAAGCCGATATTAACCGGGCGAGCAGGGCCTTGCTCGGCAAGCCCTGGCAGGAAGTCACACCGTGAAGAACCGCCCACGAGAGGGTGACAAGCTCTGTGCTATGCAACGGCCAGCGGATGATCGGCGGCCACGCCGGGCAGGCAGGCCGCCTGGGCGTTGGATTGGACCTGCTCGACGTTCTTGCAGCCGGGGATGACGCACGACACCGCCGGATGCTGAAGGCACCAGGCCAAGGCCCACTGGGCCATGGGCACGCCCTCGGGAACCTCACGTTTGGCCTGCTCGGCCTGTTCCGCCAGAAAGCGTCGTTCCTGGTCGCTCTGCCATACGGCCCGGACATCCGTGCTGGAGAACTGCGATTGGCTGGTGTACTTGCCGCTGAGGAACCCGCTGGCCAAAGGCACCCGCGCCAGGGCGCCCAGGTTCTGCCGCAGACAGGAGGGGAGGATTTCCTTCTCGGCGTCGCGCTCGATGCGGTTGTAGACCGTCTGAATCGTCTCGGCCCCGACCTCCGCTGCGCGGTTCACCTGCCGGAGACTGGCGTTCTTCTTGCTCACGGAAATGCCCAGATGGCGGATGGTCCCGGCCTTGACCAGGTCCCGCAGCATCTCCCACAGTCCCGGCGTCTCGAACATCGCGTCCGTGCCGCTGTGGAACTGGTAAAGGTCGATGTAGTCCGTTCGCAGGGCTTTGAGCGACCGCTCCAGTTGCTCCTGCACCTGGGCCGGCTCGAACACGTTGTCCCGTTGGAACACCCCGTTGAACCGGTGGCCGAACTTGGTGGCGAGCACCCATTTCTCGCGAGTGCCCTGGATCGCCCGGCCGACAAGCTCTTCCGCCAGGTGGTCGCCATAGCACTCGGCGGTATCGATCAGGTTGACGCCCAGCTCGGCCGCCTTCGCAAGGATCGCATCCACCTCGGCCTGCTGGAAGTCCTTGCCCCACTCCCCCCCAAACTGCCACGTTCCGACCCCAATGACCGACACTCGCAGTCCTGTCGTTCCCAAGCGCCGGTACTTCATAAACGTCACTCCCGCCGGGCGGCTGGCCCGGTCATTTGCCACCGAATCTGCTGCTACTTATGGAGATGTAGTTCAACCAGTGTGGTAGAATCTGTCAACAAAGGATTTCACCGGTACGACCTGACAGGAGATCGCAGAGCATGACAGATTCACACTGGTTGCCCGTGCTGGCCGCGACGCTGGTGAGCCTGGGACTTTGGGCAGAGCAAGGCACACACGCGGAGATGATGCACGATCCGGGTTTGCGCGTTCGTGACGACGGGCTGCTGCTCAGGGCGGGGTCTCCCTATCGCGGCATCGGCGTCAATTACTTCGATGCCTTCGCACGAACGCTCCGGGACCCCAACGACACCTCTTACGAGGCCGGGTTTCGGGTCCTCGCCGAGAAGGGGATTCCCTTCGCCCGGTTCATGGGCACCGGTTTCTGGCCTGCCGAGATGGAGCTGTACGTCAAAGACAAGGCCAGGTACTTCAAGCTGCTGGACGGCGTGGTCCACGCGGCCGAGAAACATGGCGTAGGCCTGATCCCCAGCCTGTTCTGGTACCTGCCGACGGTCCCCGATCTCGTACACGAATCGTGCGACCAATGGGGCAATCCCGACAGCAAGACCCACGAATTCATGCGCACCTACACGCGGGAGGTGGTGACGCGCTACCTGGACTCGCCCGCGATTTGGGGCTGGGAGTTCGGCAACGAGTACAACCTGGCCGCGGACCTGCCCAACGCGAAGGAGCATCTGCCCCCCATCGTGCCGCAGCTCGGAACACCGCAGACCCGCAGCGGCCGCGACATCCTCACGCATGAGATGGTCCGCACGGCCTTCCGCGAGTTCGCGAAGGAGGTCCGCAAGTACGACCGAACGCGGATGATCGTCACGGGCAATTCGATCCCCCGCCCCTCCGCCTGGCACCAGATGCATGAGGGCACCTGGACCAAAGATTCGCCCGAACAGTATGCCCAAATGCTGGCGGGAGACAATCCCGACCCAGTCGATACCATCAGCATGCACATGTATGAGCCCGAGGCGGACCGCCTGGCCGAGGCGCTCCGGACGGCGAAGACCGCGAACAAACCTCTCTTCGTCGGCGAGTTCGGCGTCCAGGGCGATGGTCCCGAAGCCAGGCAACAGTTCGGGGTCCTGCTGGGCCTCATTGAGCAGATGGAAGTCCCACTGGCTGCCTTATGGGTATTCGACTACCGCCAACAGGCGGACCGCAACGTAACGGCCGACAACGGCCACAACTATCAGCTCCAGGCCCTCGCCGAAGCCAATCAGCGTATTCAGCACACCCATAGCATCTCCGCTGAAATCCTGCGGGACAAGATCCGGGGCGGGCTGCTGGGGCAAATCCTCGGCGATCTCAAGGGCTTGCCGCATGAGATGAAGTACATCGCCGAGCCGGGCAGCGT
>JAPLML010000559.1 GCA_026387055.1 Planctomycetota bacterium
CCTTCTCGCGGAGATATCGGCCAACCCCGGGCCCCAAGGCGAGAAAATCATCTGTAACAGTGCTACAGTCTCCTTACGGGAGAGGGTGGTGAAGCCGGGTGAGGGTAATCGGCGTCCGGCGCGGCGGGCAAGCTGTGGCCATGCCCTCCTTCTTGCCTCACGTCATCGGCGTGGTGGCGGCCGCCCTACAGCCGCCGGAACAGGTCGTTGTAGCTGAAGTTCCGGCCGGGGCAATCGGTGGGTTTCAACTGGCCGTGGCCGTAGATATGGCTGCGCGAGATGCCGTAGCGGTTCATCACGCAGCGCACCACGCGCGCGAGCGAGTCCATCTGGGCCTCCGACGGGCGCGTGATGTCGAAGTTCCCGACCAGGCAAATGCCGATCCCCAGGTCGTTGTACTCCGGGTGGCCCGCCACCTTCGTGTGGGCGCCGTGCTTCTGCTTCACCCACCGGCTGCCCACCTCAACTTCCCCGTTGCCGCTCAGCGTGCCGTTGCCGATGACGAAATGGTACCCCAGCTCGTCCCACCCCTTGGCCTTGTGCATGCGGTCGAACTGGTCGGCCGAGCCGGTGGGCGTGGCGCTGTGGTGGACAACGATGAACTGCCAGGCGCGTTCCGCGCCGCCGGGGATCCAGGCGGCCTCGCCCCAGGAGGCGCGGCCGGCGGAAGGCGCCGGCGCGGGTGCCGGGGCCGGCGCGGGCCGGTAAACCGGGGACGGCGGCGGGGTCAGCGTTGCCACCGTTCGCGGGCCGAAGTACGGCGGCGGAGGATTCTCGACCAGGCGGACCTGCTTCTGGCATCCGCACGCCCACGCCAGTAGACCGAGCGACACAAGGGCCGCCAGCGGCTTGCGCATAATGCCCCTCGCCTCGAACCTACCCCCGCCGCACGCGGCAGCGCCGGCGGCAGCGCCGGCGCGCTCCCCTCCCGCGATTGTGCGTTTCCGCGATTATCGGACGTTCCACCGCCGGGCCTTGACGAAAAGCGCCGGTTCTTTTCGGCGCCGCCCGGCCTCACCGAGCCGGCAGCATCGCCCGGTACTCATCCTTCTGAAGGCCGATCTTCTCCATCGGGATCGGCCTGAAGCCCATCTTGAGCGCCGGCGACTCCGGCCGGAGCCGGAAATCCCCGGCGGCGGCATCCACGAACAGCGGGTCCTGGTCCGTCAGGTTGTTCGCCGCCCGGAGCATCTCCGGCTTGGCGTGCCACACGACGTCCATCCACTTGCCGCCCCAGAACACGTTGCCGGCCACGAGGTTCCCCTCCGGCGGCACGCCGCCGTCGCCGGCAAGGTAGCCGTCCAGTTCGGCCAGCTCGGGATACTTCGTGCTGTACGGCGGCTGCTTGGGGTTCATCTCCGCCAGATGCTTCCTCATCGTCTGGTAGACCATGTTATGCCACACGGGCGATTGATCAAGCCCCCGCCCGTCCACGTGCACCGCCGGGTTACAGTCGACGAAGACGTTGTTCTCGACGCGGTTGTGCCGCCCGCCGCCGATGAAGGCCGCGCGCTGCACCTTGTGGAACACGTTGCCCACGATCGCCGCGCCGCCGGAGCAGTCGTCCATATATACACCCATCGACCCCATGCCCACCCCGCCCGTGTGGTGGATGTAGTTGTACCGGATGGCGTTGCCGAGGTACGTCCAGTCGCGGCCGGTGTAGATGGCCCCCACGTCGCCGGTCTCCAGGCACACGTGGTGGATCTCGTTGTACTCGATCGCGTGCTCGTTGCCGCCGAAGAGGATGGCGCAGTGCGGATGGTCGTGGATGAGGTTGTGCGCCACGCGGATGCCGACGCCGCCGGCCTGGACCGCCGGCACGTAGCACTTCGACCATCGCCCGATGTGGTGCAGGTGGTTGTTGTCGACAACGTGTCCGCCGGGGGCGAGCGTCTTGCGGTCGCCTCCGGAAACGCGCACGCCGGCGTCGCCCGTCTCGTAGACGTCGCAGCCCGTCACGCGGTGGTCCTGGCCGCCCGAGATCACCACGGCGTCGTTGCCGACGTTCCGCAGGACGCAGCCGCCGACGAGGTTGCTCCGCCCGCCCGTGATCCGCACGCCCGCGCCGCGGGTGCACTCGAGGGTAAAGCCGCAGAGCCGCACGTGCTGGACGTCGCGCAGCGACACGAGGGGCCCTTCGACGAGAGACGCCCGCACCTTGCCCTCGGCGAGCGGCGCGGGCGGCCAGAAATACAGGAGGCCGGTCGCCCGGTCGAGGTGCCACTCGCCCGGCTCGTCCAGTTCCTCCAGGACGTTCAGGAAGTAGAACCGCTGGCCGACCCGGAACCCGTAGTTCCCGTGGGGCGGCGCGGTCTTCGCGAGGTGGCTATCGAGATCGATGGATACGATCTTCTCGTAGGAGTTCGCCCAGTCCCACGCCCAGTAGCCGTGGACCCAGACGTCGTCGGCGGTTTTCCATCGGCGGGGCCGGTCGCCCTCGTAGTGGAAGCCGCCGGGAAGCGCCCCCAGCTTCCCGCCGTGCTCGTCGCCGACGGCCTGCCCTTCGGGGATCGCCTTGATCTTCACGAAGTCCTTGTTCGGCCACCGGGCCACCGGCATCGGCCGGTCCTGGAAGAACACCTCCAGCGCAGCCGGGGCGGTCGGCCTGCCGAAGCCGCGGGACTTGTACTGGCCGAAGTCCGTGATCCCCTGCGCCCTGAGGTCCGCCTGGAGGACCTTGCCGCGGGCCGCCTCGTCGAGGCGGCCGAGCACGGCCGCGTCGGTGACGGGCTTGAAGCCCGTGACCTCGCGCCCGCCGACGAGGTGCACCGCCTGGCCTGGGCGGGCGCGGTAGACGATCGGCGCTTCGGCGGTCCCGGAATCCTCCGCCGTGAGCTCCAGCGTGGCCTTGAGCGGATAGAAGCCGCCGCCGACCCAGACCGTGACCCCGCCGGCGGGCAGCGGACCGGACTTCTTGAGCGCGCGGACGGCGTCGCGGGCCCGCTCGAGGCCAGCAAACGGCTGGGCCTCGGTGCCGGGATTGGCGTCCTTGCCGTCCGTCGCCACGTAGAAGGCGGCCGCGGCGGCCTGAGCGGGCGCCGCGAGCAGCCAGAAACCGAACCCCAAGGCGAACACGAGTTTCATGAGTTCCCCCGCCACGGCGCCCCGCCGCAACCTGCCGGGACCCGGCGCGCCCCTCCTACCATGAAATCACGGCGCCGGCGTGCAGTATCGAGGAAAAACGGAGGGCCCGCCGGCCGTCCCCGCCGCGTCAGCGGGCGATGGCGAAACCCTGTCGGGCGGCGTGGAGCCGCGCGAAGAGCCGGTCGAACGGGAAGCACCGCCCCGGGCACCGCGTGTCGCCGACCGCGCCGTGGCCGATGAGGTGGGCCCCGTCGATGCGGTAGCGGGCGGCCAGGTACTCGACGAGGCGGCAGAGCGACGCCATCTGGGCCTCGCTGGGCGAGGACCGGTCGAAGTTGCCGACCAGGCAGATGCCTATACCGAAATAGTTATATTCTTCGTTGTCGCCGACGCGGCAGTGGGCGCCGTGCTTCTGCTTGGGCCAGCGGCTGCCCACCTCGACCTCGCCGTCGCCGCTGCCCGTGCCGTTGCCGATCACGAAGTGGTAGCCGAGTTCGTCCCAGCGCCGGCCGTTGCGGTGGAAGTCATCGAACGCGGCCGCGCCCCCCTTCTCGGTGGCGCTATGATGGATGACGATCCACCGCCACGGGCGGCTCGCGCCGTTGGCTTCCCACGCGGGATCGTGATCCGGCAAAGCAGGCGCGGGCGGTTTGAGGTCGAGTTTCGGCGGCGGCTCGACGGGCGCCGTGGCCAGCACGCGGCCGGGGCGGCACTCGATCGGCCGATACGTGAAAGCGTCGCGCGCCACCGGCGGCGGCGTGCCCAAGACCATCCGGCTGCCCGTGCATCCCACGGAGGCCAGCGCCAGCACCGCCGCCACCGCCAGTATCCATCGCCGCATCACATCACTTCCCCCTCACCGTACCGGTCCCCGCGGCACGGACAGATGCTCCACCGCCTCGCGCCACGCGTCGAGCACGTCGGCCCGCCGCTCCGGGCCGCCCGCGCACGGCACGCGGCCCGTGCGGACGCGCAGCCGCTCCGCCGCGGCGGCGATGACCGGCGCCGAGACGACCGCGCCTTCCACGCTCGGCCATACCTGCTGGAGCCCCTGGAGCCGCGAGAGTTCGTCCGTCGGCCGGACCCAGAACACCGGCCCCGGCGGGACCCTGAGGTCCGCCAGCCGGCGCCGGGCCGACGCGTACCCGGCCGCCTCCGCCGCGACAAGGTACACCGCCTGCCGCCCGGTCGCAAGCATTTTGACGGCGTCCACGACGTCGCCTTGCGTGGTCGACAGCCACACTGTCCCCGCCGCCTCGGCCTCCCCCATCGGAACGATCGCGGCCGCGTCAAGCCACATCACCGGGGTATCGGCAGGCAGGACCCAGACCGTGCCACGCCCCAAGGCTCCGAGCGGGGCTTCCATCTCGGACAGGCCGACCGTGTAGTCGTGCCGGCCGGCGCTCAGGCCCGTCGGGCCAACGGACGCAGACAGACCGCCGCTGGAGCTCCACGTGTGCCCGGTCCAGCCGTCCGGGAACCGCACCACGAGCCGCGTGAAGAGGACGGGCTTGCCGGTCTCGGCGTCTTCGAGCACCCTACTCTCTCGGCCGGAGGGCGGGCGGATCTTCGATGTTTCCGAATCACGTAGGCCGGGGCAACGCCCCGGCCCTTGGCTCTTGATAGCCGTGTGCCACGGCCGGCTTGTACGTGTCTAGCGTGGGTGGCATGGTCACGCGCCGTTGCGTGACCGTGCTTGCCCCCCACGTGACCGTGCACGGCCACGCAACGGCGCGTGACCGTGCCACCCAGCAATCTATTATGACGCTAAACACGTACGCCGGCTTGTCCGGCAGTGGCACACGCACGCCACTTCAAGGAAGAACAGCCACGGTCAACACGGCCCGCCTGGGCGGGCCGCAGCACGTGGCTTACTGGCCGATGTTGCCGATCGAGCGGAGCCGCTCGATCCGCTCCTCGATCTCCGGGTGCGCGGACCACACGCCGTCTCCGCCGGCCCGGCGGCCTTCGGCGAGGGTCGGACGGACGATGAACAGGTGGGCCGTCGCCCCGTTGGCGCCCGCAAGATACTCGGTATCGGTCGCCAGGATCTCCAGCGCGCGGGCCAGCGCCTCCGGATACCGGGTCAGCCGCACGGCCTCCGTATCCGCCATGGATTGCCGCTCGCGCGAAACGGCCAACTGGATGAGACGCACACACGGCGGGGCCAGCACCACCGCCAGGCCCACCGGCGGGAGGATGAACAGGAACCACACGAGATACCACGCGCTCGAGGGGCCGGTCTCCAGGGCGGCGCTCACCATCTGCTTCATCAGCGCCGAGACCAGGATCATCATGCCGACCATCGTGGCCATGACGGTCATCAGGCGCACGTCGTAGGTCTGGATGCGGGCGAGCTCGTGCGCGATGACGGCTTGAAGCTGGTCGCGGTCCAGCCGCTCGCATAGGCCGCGCGTCACAACGATGACGGACCGCTCCGGCATCAGACCGGCGGCCATGGCATTCATCGCCGGACTGTCGATCACGTAAACGGGCGGCACGGGGCATCCGGCCGCCACGGCCATCTCTTCCACGACATCATGAAGCACTTGATCCTTGGCCGGGTGGATCGGCTCGGCGCGGCTGGCCGACAGGACCATGCCGGGGCCTCCGACGTAGCAGACGACCGCCAGGACCACCGCCATCGCGTGGGACCCCAGCAGCATGGCCAGCACCGCCCGGGTCTCGTGTGCCGCGGTCCATCCCCACAGGGTCACCACGACGGTGAAGAAAAGGGAGAAGAGAAGGGCCGTGTAGAAGAGCACGAACAGCGCCACCAGGGCCAGGCTCTTGCGCTTGTTGGCGGCGATGAGGGATTCGAACTGGGCCATGAGCGACGATCCCCCCGTCCCGACAGCCGGGCGCCCGATTGCGGCGCACCACTTCAAGGAAGAACAGCCACGGTCAACACGGCCCGCCTGGGCGGGCCGTGGCACGTGACTACTCGCCGATGTTGCCGATCGAGCGCAGCCGCTCCACACGCTCCTCGATGGGCGGGTGCGACGACCACATGCCGGAGCCGCCCGCCCGCCGACCGCGCGCCATCAGCGGCTCCACGATGTAGAGGTGGGCGGTCGCCCCGTTGGCGGTCGTAAGCTCGTGCTCGTCGGCGGCCAGGGTCTCGAGCGCCTTGGCCAGGCCCTCCGGGTAGCGGGTCATCCGGGCCGCGGAGGCATCGGCCAGGTACTCGCGCTGGCGCGAGACGGCCAGTTGGATGAGCTTGGCGAAGATCGGGGCCAGGATCGCCAGGATAATCGCCACGAGGAAGATGATGAGCATGATCGGCCCGCCGCCCTTGCCGCCGCCGCGGCGCCGGCCGCCGTAGAAGATCGCCCGCGTGCCGATGTCGGCAATCAGGACCACCACGCCCACGAGCACCGCCATGAGGGTCATAAAACGGATATCGAAGTTCTTGACGTGCGACAGCTCGTGGGCGATGACGCCCTGGAGCTCATCGCGGCCCAGCCGCTCGCGCAGGCCCCGCGTCACGGCGATGTGGGCGCTCGTGGGGCTGCGGCCCGTGGCGAAGGCGTTCATCGCCTCGGTGTCGATCATGTAGATCGAGGGCATCGGCAGGCCCGACGCCAGCCGCAACTCCTCGACGATGTTGTAGAGCTGCATGTCTTCCTCGCGCGAGATCTCCCGCGCGCCGCTCAGGGCGAGCACCGCCGAGGGGCCGGTGAGATAGCCGACCAGGGCCATGACGACCGAGACGACCAGGGCCAGGACGATGCTCGGACTCGCGGCCCGCCAATCGCCCCAAATGGCCGTGCCCAGGATCGCCCCCAGGACCACGATGAAGAGAATAAACAGGATGACCAGCAGCACGCTGTTGCGTTTGTTGGAAGCAATCAGGTTTTCGAACTGAGCCATAGTTCACCTATCGCAACATGTATTGGCGCAATCGCCGGGTTCAACCTTCGTGCGCGGGGGCTCTCCTGGGCCGCCGCGCTCCACCCCCCGGCACTACAGGCGCCCGTGCTCGTAGATCGTCTCGTACATCGCCACGATGTTCTCCGTGGGCGAGACGGGCTGAATGTTGTGGCACGGGGCGCAGATCCACCGGGCCGGGGCGAAGAGGCGGATGTTGTCGAGCACCTCGGCCCGCACGTCGGCCGGCGTCCCGAACGGCAGCGTCTGCTGGTTATCGACCGCCCCGTGAAACACCAGCTTGTCGCCGAAGTCGCGCACCAGCCCCTCGCGCTCCATGCCGGGGCACCGCCACTGGATCGGGTTCAGGATCTCGATGCCCGTCACGCGGATGAGGTCCGGTATGACCGCCCGGGCGGCGCCGTCGGTGTGATACATGATGTGGACGCCATAGCTGCGCGCCAGGTCGGCCATGCGTTTCTGGTTCGGCAGGAGGAACCGGCGGATCGAGTCCAGGCCCATCAGGAGGCCCGTCTGGCAGCCGAGGTCCTCGGCCACGTACGTCAGGTCGATCCGGCCGCGGCCGATCTCGAACATCCGCGCGTTCAGCCGGTAGTGATACTCGAAGAGGTGCCCGAGGATCGCCTCCGCAATCTCGGGCTCCACCAGGAGGTCCATCATCGCCTGTTCCATCCCCCGCATGCCGCAGTAGAGAAGGAACGGCTCGTAGCCGCCGCAGCGGACGGCGCGGTCGCCGGGGAGGCGGCGGACCTGGTCGCGAAAGGCCTCCCAGTCGTGGTCCTCCGGGCTCGGCCACTTAAACGCATGGACATCCTTGGCGCTCCGGACGCCGGCGAGCGGATGGCTGGCGAACTCGCTGTAGGTGCCGCCGCCGTAGCTCACCTCGCGGTGGCGGACGCCCCAGACGTCGGCCTCGGGATCGTCGGGGTGATGAGGCACGGTCGGCGGGGCGCCGACGTGGTGCACCCCGTCGATGTGGAGCTTGCGGTAGAGCTCGTCCGCAT
>JAPLML010000654.1 GCA_026387055.1 Planctomycetota bacterium
TGAAGGAAGTGGCGAAGTAGTTCCGCCGCCTTCGACCCCGCCGCCTTCGAGCCCGCCGCCTTTGAGCCCGCCGCCTTCGAGCCCGCCGCCTTTGAGCCCGCCGCCTTCGAGCCCGCCGCGGGAGCGGCGGGAGACATGGAATCCTGGAATCTCCCGCCGCTTCCGCGGCGGGCTCGGACAATTCATCAGGCCGCGCCCTGCTGCGCGCGAACGACCTCCATCATGGAGAGGAGGTTCTCCGGGGGCACGTCGCCGGGGACGGCGTGGGCGGGCGAGAAGATGTAGCCGCCCTCGCGGCCGGCGTCGAGGAGTCGCCGGGTCTCGCGCCGCACGTCATCGGGCGCGGCAAACGGCAGCACCTTCTGGATGCTCATCCCGCCGTGAAACACCAGGCGTCCGTGGTACTTCTTCTTCAGCGCGAACACGTCCATGACTTCCGGCTGGAACGGGTTGAAACAGTTGAGGCCGATCTCCACCAGGTCGTCGAAGATCTGCGTTACGCAGCCGCACGAGTGGAGGCACACGAACTTGCCTGCCTCGCGGACCGGGGCGAACAGGCGGGCCAGGCGGGGCTTGAAGAAGTGCCGCCAGTGCTCGACGCCCATGATGAGGCCCGTCTGCATGCCGTAATCGTCGCCGAAGTACACGGCGTCGATCTCGAACGTCAGGGCCCTGCGGATCTGCCGGAGGTTGCTCTCGACGATCTTATCGAGAAGTCTCTCCACGAATTCCGGCCGCGCCACCATGTCCATCAGCAGGTCCGTCATCCCCCGCATCGTCCACGCCCGCTCGTAGAGCGAGAAGCCGACCTGGTAGCGCCTGAAGAGGTCGCGGCGCCCGGCGAAGGCCGCCGCCACGCCCGCGTACAGGTCCTCGCGCGCCACGTCGGGCCACTCGTAGCGGTCCAGGTCCTCGGGCCGCCGGATCGGCCACTCGACCGGCACGCCGATGTCCTTGTCGACGCTCCGGTCCCAGACGACGCCGTAGACATCGCGGACGCGGCCGGCGCCGACCTTCTCGAACCGCCCGTTGACCGGCTCCAGCTCGAAGAAGTGCGAGGCGAGGAACGGGTCGAGGTCGCTCGTGCCGAGGCGGACCTTCATCCGCTCGGCACACCGCTCGGTCATGGTCCACGCCCAGGGCACGTAGGGCGGGCGGCGGAAGGAGAGGGCCTCGATGACCACTTCACGCGGGGTGGGTGCCATGCCTTAGCCTCGCTCTCACGCCAACCGCCGCCGGTGTGTTCACCGCTACGTTTGGCGTCATACCAGATTGCCGGGTGGCACGGCCACGCGCTTTTGCGTGGCCGTGCATGGTCACGTGTGGGGCAAGCACGGTCACGCAACGGCGCGTGACCGTGCCACCCACGCTAGACACGTTCACCGGCGGCTAAATAGCTCAAACGGCGTCGCCGCTCGAGAAATCGTAGATCCACGGCCAGGCGGCGGGCTGCCAGTCGAGGAGTTCCTCGGGCCTGAAGAAAAGGGCCATCTCGTGCGCGGCCGCCTCGGACGAATCGCTGCCGTGGACGAGGTTGAAGCGGTTCGAGATGCCGAAGTCGCCGCGCAGGGTGCCCGGCTCGGCGCCCGAGCCGAACGTCGCGCCCATCATCTTGCGGACGACGGCCACCGCCCCCTTCCCTTCGAGCACCGCCAGGACCATCGGCCCGCTCGTCACGAAGCGGATGAGCGGCTCGTAGAAGTCCTTGCCCTTGTGCGGGGCGTAATGGCGCTCGGCCAGGGCGCGGCTGAGGACGGCCATCTTCAGGGCCACGATCTTCAGGCCCTTCTCCTCGAATCGGGCCAGGAGGCGGCCCACGAGGCCGCGCTGGACGGCGTCGGGTTTCAGCAGGACGACGGTCCGCTCCAAGGTGGTCTCCTTGCTGTGAAAATCCCCCGCCGCTCCCGCGGCGGGCTCGGATCACAAAACTTCCGCGGCGGGCTCGGATCACAAAACTTCCGCGGCGGGCTCGGATCACAAAACCTCCGCGGCGGGCTCGGATCACCAAGCTCCCGCGGCGGGCTGGATCCCCGTGTTGAACAGCGGCAGTCTAAGCCTCGCCGGGAACCTTGTCAAGAAAACGGGCCATCTGGTCGATATATGGAAAGGCGCCGCAGGTGGTTGTTGTCTTGCGCCTCTGCGGGCCGCTGTTCGCGGCCAAGGAGCACGTCACGATGATGGAGAAACTCGAGAGCCTGAGCCGCCACGTGGTCGGCAACCGCCGCCGCCACCCGCGCCGGCGCCTCAAGTATGATGTGGTCGTGCGCGACGACATCGGCCGCGAGATCTTCCGCGGCAAGAGCCGGGACGTCTCGCGCAGCGGGGTCAGTATCCTCGGCCTTGCCGCCGGCCTGGGCATCTCGGAGGGCCAGGAGGTCCGCGTCGAGTTCCTGCTCCTGCCAAAGGATGTGTCCCGGCCCGCCGATCGCGCCCCGGTCATGGGGAAGGTCTGCCGGGTCGTGGAAACCGACAACGGGATCCGCGTGGCCATCATGTTCGGGCGAACGATCACCGGGTAAGCGGGCGAAGAGCCGACTGAAGGTTCAGCACGGGCCGGACCAGGGCGGGAGGTCCGGCCCTTTCTGTTTCCTTCGCCGGCCTCACCGTGTGCTCTCCTCTCAGTACTACAACGCCACTTAACCTCGTGCGCGGTGGGTCTCCTGACCCGTGCGTGTTTAGCGTCATACCAGATTGCCGGGTGGCACGGCCACGCGCTGTTGCGTGGCCGTGCATGGTCATGTGGGGGGCAAGCACGGTCACGCAACGGCGCGTGACCGTGCCACCCACGCTAGACACGTACCCTGACCCACCGCGCGGCAATTGCCCCCGTTCTTGATAGCCCCCGGCTGTCCGTATACAATAGCCGGAGGTAGAGAGGAGATTGGGCGCCATGTGGGACTACACCGAGAAGGTCAAGCAGCACTTTCTGCACCCCAAGAACACCGGCGAGATTCCCAAGCCGGACCTCGACGCCACCGTGGGCAACATTACCTGCGGCGACGCCCTGCGCCTCATGGTCAGGCTCGACGGCGCCGACCGCATCGCCGACGCCAAGTTCCAGACGTTCGGCTGCGCCAGCGCCATCGCCTCCAGCGACGCCCTCATCGAGCTCATCAAGGGCAAGACCCTCGACGAGGCCGCCGGCATCACGAACGACGATATCGCGGCCTACCTGGGCGGCCTGCCCGAGGCCAAGATGCACTGCTCGGTCATGGGCATGGAGGCCCTCCAGAAGGCCCTGGCCCAGTACCGCCACCAGCCGTTCGCCCTCGAGACGGAGGGCCAGGTCGTCTGCAAATGCTTCGGCGTCACCGACAAGCTCATCGATAAGGTGGTCCGCGAGCAGCACCTGCACACCGTGGAGGAAGTCACGCACTTTACGAAGGCCGGCGGCGGCTGCCGCGGGTGCCACCGCGAGATCGAGGCCATCATCGCCAAGGTCCACGGTCAACCCGCCCCGGCGCCGCAGGCCAAGCCGCCGCCGCCGATGACGAACCTCCAGCGGATCAACCGCATCCAGGAGGTGCTGGCCGGCGAGGTGCGGCCGCTCCTCCAGGCCGACGGCGGCGACGTGGAGCTCGTCGACGTCGACGGCAAGCGCGTCCAGGTGGCCTTCCGCGGCCACTGCGCGTGGTGCCCCGTGAGCGACGTCACGCTCAAGGGCGCCGTCCAGGCCAAGCTCAGGGAACTCGTGGACCCCGAGATCGTCGTCGAGGACGTGGGCGAGCACCTCACGAACGGTTAGCCGTCGCGGCGACGATCCTCGATCGTTTAGCCGTCGCCGGCACGGCGACGATTCTTACGCCTGACAGCCATGAAAGAACGCCAATGAGCAAAATCATCTATCTCGATAATAACGCCACGAGCGCCGTCGCCCCCGAGGTCGTCGACGCCATGACGCCGTTCCTGCGCGACCTCTACGGCAACCCGTCGAGCATCCACACCTTCGGCGGCCAGGTCGCCCGCCACGTCGAGCAGGCCCGCGAGAGCCTGGCCGCCCTCCTCGGCGCCGACCCGACCGAGATCATCTTCACCTCCTGCGGAACGGAGAGCGACAGCACCGCCATCCGCAGCGCCCTGGCCTGCTACCCCGACCGCCGCCACGTCGTCACGACGCGCGTGGAGCACCCGGCCGTCCGGAACCTCTGCCAGTGGCTCGGCCAGCCGGTGCCCGGCCGCGCGCCGTACCGCGTGACCGAGCTGCCCGTCGACAGCCAGGGGATGCTCGGCCTCGACGAGTTCAAGGCGGCGCTCGACGACGACACGGCCATCGTCTCGGTCATGTGGGCCAACAACGAGACCGGCGTCCTTTTCCCGGTCGACGAGATCGGCGCCCTCTGCCGCGAGCGCGGCCTCCTGTTCCATACCGACGCCGTGCAGGCGGTGGGCAAGGTGCCGATCAACCTGGCGAAGCAGCCGGTGGACATGCTCGCCCTCTCGGGCCACAAGCTGCACGCGCCCAAGGGCGTCGGGGCGCTGTACGTGCGGCGCGGCACGCGGTTCGCCCCGTACCTCATGGGCGGGCACCAGGAGAACAACCGGCGCGGCGGCACGGAGTCGGTGCCGCTGATCGTCGGCCTCGGCAAGGCGGCGGAGCTGGCGCTCAGGAACCTGAAACAGGAGCAGACGCGGGTCCGGGCGCTGCGCGACCGGCTCGAAAAGGGACTCCTGGCGAAAGCGCCCGGCGCGCGGCTGAACGGGCATCCCGACCATCGCCTGCCGAACACGACGAACGTGAGCTTCGAGTACGTCGAGGGCGAGGCGATCCTGCTGATGCTCGACCAGTACGGCATCTGCGCCTCCAGCGGCTCGGCCTGCACCACGGGAAGCCTGGAGCCGAGCCACGTGCTCCGCGCGATGGGCGTGCCGTTCACGGCGGCGCACGGCTCGGTGCGGTTCAGCCTGAGCGTGTACAATACGCCGGAGGAGATCGAGACGGTGCTGGAGGTGCTGCCGCCGATCATCCGTCGGCTGCGGGAGATTTCGCCGTTCGGGCGCGAACAGCTCGCCGCCGCGAAGTGAGGGGCGCGAAAGTGTTGCGCGGCGATCGTCGCTCGCGTCATTTAGCCGCCCAGCTTGCTGGGCGCGTGTTGTCGGCATGCCAAACGCGCCCAGCAAGCTGGGCGGCTAAATATCGCATACCTATCGCTGCGTCACGGCGCCGTTGCCTCGCGCCCAGCAAGCTGGGCGGCTAAATGGCGAGGGCCAAGCGCTACGACCACACCCACCACGGCGCCTCGACGCGCTCGCCGTAGACCACGAGGTCAAACAGGACGTGGGCGGCCACGGGCGGCAGGACGCCGCCCGAAAACTCCCGCAGCATCCCGAAAACGCATCCTCCGACGAATGTCCATACCACGAGAAAGCGGAAGTCGATCTGGACGGGCGTCTCGGGCAGCGCGAACAGGGCCGACTTGTAGGCCGTGTGGGCCAGCGCCGCCAGGGCGACGGCCGCCACCCAGCCCAGGCGCCGGAGGCGCCCCTGGACGTAGCCGCGGTACACCAGTTCCTCCGTCGCCCCGATCATCGCCGCCGCCAAGGCGAACCCCTTGACGTCCGCCGGCAGCGGCGGCCAACTCCAGACCACGCGGTACAGCACGCCAGACCCCGCTCCGACCAGGCAGCCGACGACGAGGAGGACGGTCCCCCGGCGCGAGAGTGCCGCCAGGCCGAGGATCGACTCGATCGACGGCTCGCGCCGCATCGAGTGCTGGACGGACAGCGTGGTCGCCAGGAGACCGCACGCGGCCAAGAGGAACGCCGGCAGGCGGGTGTGGGCCAAGAGGGCAAAGAGGCACAGGCCCGCGGAGGCGACGACCGCCTCGAGCAGCGGCCGCGCGAGGCCCTGTCTTTCACCAACCGTCTCGACCATCCTCTTCCCCTGCCGCGTGCCCGTGCTCATGTGCCACGGGTTGCTTGCCAACCCGTGGTTGTGGTGGCTTATCTTCCCTATTCCGTAAAGCCGTGAGGAAAGAGGACCATTGCTACCACGGGTTGACAAGCAACCCGTGGCACGTGAACAACAGCCAGGCG
>JAPLML010000186.1 GCA_026387055.1 Planctomycetota bacterium
CGGCGAACGCCGCGCCAAATGCAAATGCCATCAGCGCCTCGGCCGCCTCTGCCGGCGCCAGGCGGGTGACGAGCAGCTCGAAGAAACGCAGCACCCGGGCATGAGAGGGAGAAAGACGCGCCACGCAGGAGGCCACCACGAGGCGGTTGAGCTCCGCGATGTAGCAAAGCCCCTGCGGTTCCTTGAGGCCCTTGATGCCGGCGATGCGCTTGCCCGCCGCCAGGTCAATGACCTCAACCGTGCCGTTGCCGAGCGCCGCCACGAAGAGCCGCTGCCCCTGCACGTCGACCGCCAGGTGATCGATGCGGCCGGAGACGCCGTTGAGGGGGATCGTCTGGACGAGCGCGAGCGGGCCGGACCGGGTCTGGGCCGAAGGGGCCGCACACCCCGCGACCAGGGCCGCGACCGAGGCAAGTCCGAGGACGCTGAAGCATTTCATGGTCGACTCCTTACGGGGTGTCGTATGTTCGAATCTCAAGATGATCGAAATGGGCCACGCTGTCGGCCTTGGTGCAGAGGCCTGCGTGGCCCGCGTCGGGAAACGTGGGGTCGTCGACCTGGAAAAGGAGTTTCCCGTTCAGGAGCACCGAGAACCGCGTGCCCTTCGCCCGCAGGCCCAGGCCCTGCCACCTGCCCGACGGGACCGGCGCATCGGCGGTGGCAAGCTGCTTGCGCTTGCCGGCCTCCATCTTGTAGAACCGCACGTTGTTTTCGAGGGCGTTGGCCCGCACGACGTAGTAGTTGTCCTTGTCCTTGAGGCGCACGACCAGCCCGGCGGCCTGGTCGATCTTGCCCGAGAGCGGCTTGAACTGCACGGTCACGCTCACGTCCCTGGCCGTCACCGGCTCGTAGAAGCACAGGGGGAACCGGTAATTCGTGTTGTCGGTGCTCATCTGGGCGAGCACCCTGCTGCCGTAAGACGAGGTGGGGTCGGCCAGCACGATCCAGGAAACGGCCCCCCCGCCGCCGGTGAGTTCGGTGGTGAACTGCGGCGGGGCGGCGCCGATCTCGTAGGCCTCGAAGTCGAGCGTGAGGCTTGAGGCCGGCCGGTCGGCCGTCGGCACACAGCCCGTGAGCGGCAGCATAATCAGGGCGCTCGCCAGGAGCAGACGCACCGGGCATCCCCTTTCAGAACGAGAGCAGGCATTGCCAGATGTACGTGTAGGCGAGCGAGTCGGTGTCTTCCCAGACTCTCTGCACCAGCTTAGCGTCGCCCTTGAGGGGAGGGAGCTCCTTCAGCTTCTCCTCCCACGGGATGCAGACGCCGGGTTGGCGGACGGGTTGGCTCGTTGTCTCGGGCATACGTGCGCCTCCTGGTGAACACGCGCCCAGCAAGCTGGGCGGCTAAATGGCACTCTTGCCTTCGTGCTTTTGACTTTGAACCTTGAACTTTGAACTTTGAACTTTGAACTATCAGTACACGCCGTACTCGCGCGTGAAGTCGGTCATCGCGCGGATGTTCTCCACTCGCGCGTCGTTCTGGACAATGGCGCTGGCGTCCATGATGTAGCCGCCGTCGCGGCCCACGCCGTCGATGACCTTCTTGCAGACCTCGCGGATCTGCTTCGGGGTGCCGAAGGCCAGCAGGTCGTTCGGGATGCCGCCGCTCAGGGCGAACTTGTGGCCCAGGACCTTGTGGACCTCGAAGATGTCGTCGCGGTCCACGTGGTAGATGATGCTCGCGTCGGGCAGCTCGGCGAAGCGCTGGAGGTGCGCGCTCCACTTGCCCTCGGCGTAGAAGAGGACTTGGTGGCCGTGGCGCCAGATCTCCTGGAGGATCGGCTTGAGGGTCGGCCAGAAGATCCTCTCGAAGTGCTCCATGTTGACGAACGGCACGCACCCGCGATGCATCCATATCGTGCTTGGACCCTTCTTCGCAGGGTCGGCGCCCGACAGGGCCACGTGCGCGAGGTGCGGCGCCAGGGCCTCGCAGGCCGCCAGCACCTTCTTCGGCCGGTCGTAGAGGTCGGTGCACAGCCCCAGGTACCCGCGGAGCTTGTCGGCGAGGATGTCCAGCGGCGCCTTGAGGATGCCCGCGATGGCCGAGACGGTGCCCGACTCCCTCCGCAGCAGGTCCGCCTGGCGCCCGAACCCGCCGAAGTACGCCATCATCGCCATCCCGCCCTTGACGAACGAGAGGTTGTTGCGCAGCGTGTTCGGCTGGCCGGGCGCCGCCACGTCGGCCGAGACGCGCGGCAGCCAGACGTTGAACAGGTACCCGGTCGGGTCGGCAATGAGGGCGTCGTAATCCTCCGGCGGCATCCAGGCCTTGTCCTCCGGCGGCTCGATGTACTGGAAACCGGTGTTCACGTCCAGGTCCACGCCTGGCACGGCATAGTACTTGAGGCCGATGGCTTGCGTCAGCCCCGCCCAGCCGTAAACCATGTTGGCGACCGTGGCGTCCCAGTCGAAGTCGGCGGCGCACTTGCGCGTGGCCGCGAACGCCTTCTCGTAGTCCTGGGTCACCTCCTGGCAGGTGTACCCGGCGTACTTGGCCACGAACTCGGCGACGAAGGGGCGGATGGGAATGCGGTCCGGCTTCCCCTTGCGCATGGCGGTGGTGTAGCGGCGGAGCCGCTCGGCGTACAGTTGCTCCATGTCTTTGGCCATTGAGGTCTGCTCCCGCCTGGTCCGGGTCTCCCGGGCGATCGTTCTCGCAGGACGCTGATCACGTAGTGTAAAGCGTGTTTGCAGGGGCTGCAAGGACTTCTTTCATCCGGCTGTCAACGCAAAGTAGAAATGTCCGCTTTCCCGCAAAGTACTGGCCTTTCGCAGGTTTCTC
>JAPLML010000639.1 GCA_026387055.1 Planctomycetota bacterium
GCGGTGGATCAGGAGACCTGTTCAGCGTGGGTGGCACGGTCACGCGCCGTTGCGTGACCGTGCTTGCTCCCCCCCTTGGCCATGCACGGCCACGCCACGGCGCGTGGCCGTGCCACCCGGCAATCAGGCATGAGGCTAAAACACGTACGATTCAGGAGACCCGCCGCGCAGGTGGTCAGGTCCTGACCGCCGACCGGATGGCCAGGCACGTCTCCAGCAGCCGCTCCACGTCCTTCAGGGCGAGCGAATTCGGCCCGTCGGAGAGCGCCTGGTCGGGCTGCGGGTGGACCTCCAGGAAGAGGCCGTCGGCCCCGGCGGCCACGGCGGCGCGGGCCAGGAGGGCCGCCATCTCGCGGCTGCCGCCGGTGGCGATCCCGAGTCCGCCGGGCTGCTGGGCGCTGTGCGTGGCGTCGAAGACCACGGGATGCCCCAGCGCGGCCAGGTCGGGCAGGGCGGTCATGTCGGCCACGAGCCGGTTGTACCCGAACGCGCTGCCGCGCTCGGTCACGAGGATGTTCTTCGCCCCCGCCTCGGCGGCCTTGTCGACCACGTTCTTCATGTCCCACGGGGCGAGGAACTGGCCCTTCTTCAGGTTGACCGCCTTGCCGAACCGCCCCGCCGCCTGCACGAGGTCGGTCTGGCGGCAGAGGAACGCGGGGACCTGGAGGCAGTCGAGGACCGCGCCGGCCGTTTCCGCCTCGGCGACCGTGTGAACGTCCGACAGCACAGGCACGCCCAGGTCGTTGCGAAGGCGGGCGAGGATGGTCAGGCCTTCCTCCCGCCCCGGCCCGCGGTAGGACTTGCCGCTCGTGCGGTTCGCCTTATCGTAGGAGGCCTTGAAGATATAGGGAATGTCGAGGCGCTCGGTCGCCTCCTTGAGATGCTCGGCGACCCGCCGGCAGAGGTCCTCCGACTCGATCACGCAGGGGCCGGCGATGAGGAAGAGGCGGTTGCTTCCGAGAAGCAGGCCGCCGATCCTGGCCGTACGCTCGGGCATAAGGTCGTCCCTTTCACGAATGAAGCGGCGAGCCGGGGCTGGGGCGCGTGGCACGCCGCTCGCGGCTGTTTTCCTCGTCCTTCGTCATTGAGCCGTTGGGCAGCAGCAGCCGCACCGCCTTGGGCAGCAGCGTGTACGTGACGGGGCTTCTGCCGACCACGTCGCCATCCACCTGGACGGGCAGCGGCCGCTCGCGGCAGTCGACCTCGATCCGTTGGCCCTGCCCGAAGGCCACGAGCGGGTGCCCCAGGTGCCTCCCGAGGCGTGTGCGGATGAAGTGGCGCAGCATCTGCCATCGATCCCGCGCCCGGTAGCAGACCACGTCGAGAAGGCCATCGTCGCCGATGGCCCGGGGCGCTATCCGCAGGCCGTCTCCGTAGAGCGGCGTGTTGGCCACGAGGATCACCCCCGCGTCGTCGGTCAGAAGCCTTCCGTCCACGGTCACGGCCATCGATGGAAATCCATAGCTCCACAACAGTCTCAGGATCGGCGCGTAGTAGGCGCTGCGGACGATCGGGCCCTGGCGATTCTTCTGCACCTCCCAGGTGACCGCCGCATCGAACCCCACGCCCGAGAACATCAGGAACGGGTGGGCGTTGGCCATGCCCACGTCCAGTCCGACCGCCCGCCCGTTCTGGATGATGTCGAGCGTCTCGCGGAGCGTCCCCCGCAGGCGGAACGTGCGGGCCAGGACGTTCTCCGTCCCCGAGGGGACGATACACGCCGGCACCGGCCGGTTGATCAGGCCGGAGAGCACCTCGCGATGGGTCCCGTCGCCGCCGATGCTGACGACGCACCAGGCGTCGTCGGGCGTCGCCCGCGCTAGGTCCCCCCCGTGGCCGCGGCCCTCCGTGGCCACCGTCTCGACCGTGAACCCCCGCAGGGAGGCGTGGCGCGACAACTCCGCAACGAACCGCGGGGCCTGCCCGCGGCCGGAAATCGGATTGACAATGATGCGTACCAGGCCCAGCGCCATACCGCCGTCCGCCCCCAGTGAGCTTGCGCAGCAGTGATTATAAGGTGCCGCACGCGAGGCAACCACAGCAAAACCGATTTCGCCGT
>JAPLML010000082.1 GCA_026387055.1 Planctomycetota bacterium
CCAGGCCCGCCTGCGTCAGGATATAACTGACCATGCTCGTGGTGGTGCTCTTGCCGTGCGTGCCGCTGACGGCGATGCCCTGGCGCAGGGTCATCAGGCGGCCGAGGACCTGGGCGTACTTGAGGGCGGGGATGCCGCGGCGCTCGGCCTCGGCCCGCTCGGGGTTCTCGGGCTTGACGGCGGCGCTGTAGACCACGAGGTCGGTGCCCGGCGGAAGGTTGGCGGGAGCGTGGCCGATGTGGATCCTCGCACCGAGGCCGACGAGGCGCTCGGTGGCGGCGCTCGCCTTCACGTCGGAGCCGGAGACCTGGCCGCCCTCCATGAGGACGAACTCGGTGAGGCCGGCCATGCCGCAGCCGCCGGCGCCGATGAAATGGATCTTGCGGCCCGCGTAAGGTTTCGAGGGGCGATTGGCGTTGGGCTGAATCATCGTTTCGCGTCTCCAAGCTGAGTGTAAACCAGCGTCACCTGCGTGTCAATTCCGCGCTAACAACACGCGCCCACCAAGGTGGGCGGCTGAATAATGCGTCATGCGTGCCCTCGCGTCATTTAGCCGCCCAGCTTGCTGGGCGCGTTTTCGCCGTGCCAACAACACGCGCCCACCAAGGTGGGCGGCTAAATGTGGTTTATTGCGCGGCGGGCAGTCTTGCCCGCCGCGCCCCCGCGCCAACTCACGCGCGGTGGGCAAGACTGCCCACCGCGCTTACTTTTCACGCCCCGCCGCCCACGCCGCGTGGCGGCGGTCGGTGACGGCGGCGGCGAGGTCGAGAATCTCGCGCGCGATCACCTCCGCGGCCTGCGGACGGCCCGCGGCGCGGGCACGCTCACGCATGGCGTCCAGGCGCGCCTTGTCCTTCATCAGGGCTCCCAGGACCTCGGCCAACCGGCACCACGTGCCATCGGGGTCTGCCGGGCAATCCTCGACCACCGCGGCGGCGCCGAGGCGCTCGACCGCCAGGGCCTGCTGCCTCTGGTGCTGATCGCGGTGGAACGGGTACGGCATGAAGACGGTCGGGACGCCCGCCGCCAGAAGCTCGGCAACGGTCGAGGCCCCGGCCCGCGCGACCGCGAGGTCCGCCACCGCGTACGCAAGGCCCATCTTCTCGGCATAGGGCCGCACCACGGCGGGAACCGAAATCCCGCGGTACGCGGCTGCGACTTCCTCATAGTCCTTATGGCCCGTCAGGTGAAGGACCTCCCAACCCGCGGGCAGGCCGCGGTCCTTGAGCATCGCGATAACCGCCCGGTTGACCGTGCGGGCGCCGAGGCTCGCGCCGGTCACAAGAAGCGTCTGCCGCGCGGGGTCGAGCCCGAAGGCCGCCAGCCCTTCCTCGCGCGTGTGCGTGAAGAGGCTCGGCCGGATCGGGCATCCGGTCAGCCTGGCCGTCCCGCCGAGCTCGGCCACGGTTTCCGCGAACTGGCAGAAGACGCGGTCGGCGCGGCGGGCAAGGCGACGGTTGGCCCGGCCGGGGACGATGTCGGGGTTCAGGACGGCCGTGGCCGCCCCGTACTTCTGGCCGACGCGGACGGGGGCGTAGCTGCCGAAGCCGCCCAGGCCGATGACCACGTCGGGGCAGAACTCGCGGAACCGCCGCCGCGGGTGGTTGCCGCTCCGCGCGAGGCTCAAGACGAATCCCGGCCAGGTCCACGGCGCCCGGCGGAACGGGCGGGCGTCGATCGGCGTCACGGGGCAGCCGCAATCGGCCAGCACTTGGCGGTCGATGTCGCGCCGCGTGGACGAGAAGGCGATGGCGGCCTCCGGCACGAGCCGGCGGATTGCTTCGGCGATCGCCAGGCCGGGATAGAGGTGCCCGCCCGTGCCGCCGCCCGCCAGGAAGATTCGGTAGCCCGTCTCACGCATCGGCCTGGAAATCCTTTACGTGTGGCACAGCCACCCCCGGCTGAATGAGGCGCAACGCATACCCTCGCGCCAATTTAGCCGCCCGGCTTGCCGGGCGAGTTTTCGCCATGCCAACAACACGCGCCCAGCAAGCTGGGCGGTTAAATAATGCACGACACATGCCCTGGCGCCATTTAGCCGCCCGGCTTGCCGGGCGAGTTTTCGCCATGCCAACAACACGCGCCCAGCAAGCCGGGCGGCTAAATAATGCACGACTCATGCCCTGGCGCCATTTAGCCGCCCGGCTTGCCGGGCGCGTTCTCGCCGTGCCGACAACACGCGCCCAGCAAGCTGGGCGGCTAAATGGCGCAACGCACGCCTAAATGGCGCAACGCACGCCTATCGGGCTGGCCTGTAGACGACAGGCTCCGGCCGGAGCGGCTGGACCGGCGAAGGGGCCGGCCCCAGTCCGGCCCCGCCCTTGGACTGGCGGGCCACGGAACACAGAAGGCCCGCCGCAAAACTCATGATCACCAAGCCCGACCCGCCGTAGCTGATGAACGGCAGGCTGATGCCCTTCGCCGGCAGGGCGCCGGTCACTACGCCGATGTTCATGATCGCCTGGAGGCTGATGACGAGCGTAACGCCCGAGGCCAGGAGGAACCCGAACCGGTCGGGCGCCCCGCGGACGACCCTGACGGCGCGCCACACGAGCACGCCGAAGAGGCCGATCACCAGCAGGCCGCCCAGGAGGCCCATCTCCTCGCAGATGACGGCAAAGACGAAGTCGGTGGTATTCTCAGGGATATACATTTTTTGGATACCGGCGCCGAGGCCGAGGCCCGTCAGGCCGCCGCTGCCGAGGGCCATCAGGCTCTGGCAGACGTGCCACCCGGGACCGTCGTAATACTTCCACGGGTCCCACCACACCTTGACGCGGTTGAGCCGCCAGGGCTGAAGCCAGACGGCCAGGTAGACCGCCGCCGCCGCGGGGCCGACCAGGAGAAGCGGGAACCACCATCGCCAGCCGGCGATCATGCACAGGGCCACCGCCACCAGCCCCACGAACGCCCCCGTGCCGAAATCCTCCTTGAGGATGAGCAGGCAGATGACGCCCATGACGGCCATCGCGGGCACGAAACTCCACACGAAACTCCGCGGGTCGGTGCTCGCGCGGCGGAGCCAGGCGGCCGCACGTCCGTCCGCCGGCGGCGGCTCGGCCTTCGCCCGGCTGTAGAACCAGGCGAAGAAGAGGACCACGGCGAACTTCGCGAACTCCGAGGGCTGGAAACTGATCCGCATGAATCCCAGCGGCATCGAGAGCCAACGCTTGGCATGGTTGATCGTCTCGCCCACCAGGAGCACCGCCACCAGCAGCACCACCGTCACGAGGATCCCCAGGATGGCGATCCACCGGCGGTTCAGCCACTGGTACGGGAAGATCGTCCCGAGCACCAGCGCCCCCAGCGCCACGGGCACGAAGATCACGTGGCGGGTGAAGTAGTAGCTGTCGCCCGAGGGGTGGGCGGTGCGCGTGGCGCTGTAGACCATCATCACACCCAGGGTCATCAGGGCCAGCACGGTCAGGAAGATGATCATGGGCTCGTTCATCGGCCGGTCCATGAGACGGACGCGCGCCGCGGCCGGGCGGCCGGGGACGAGCGGTTGAGCAGTGGCGGTCATCGGTGAACCTCCAACACGCGTCCGCCGCGGCGGACGGCTAACCAAACGCTTTTGCGCTCATCGTTTAGCCGCGGCCGATATCGTTTAGCCGTGGCCGGTACCGTTTAGCCGCGGCCGGTACGGCCGCGATAATTGTTCGTCGCCGTACCGGCGACGGCTAAACGTTGCGGCGGCTAAACGTTGCGACGGCTAAACGTTACGGCGGCCAAACTATCGCAGCTTCAACGTCGCCAAGGCCAGGGCGGCGAACATCGCCCCCAGGAGCCAGAAGCGGACCACCGTCTGCGTCTCTTCCCATCCGCTCAGGTGAAAATGGTGGTGGATGGGCGACATCTTGAAGATCCGCTTGCCGTGCGTCAGCTTGAAGTACGAGACCTGGAGGATGACGCTCAGCGCCTCGATGACGAAGAGGCCCCCCGCAATCAGCAGCATCATCTCCTGGCGGGTCGCGATCGCCACGTAGCCGATGGCCCCGCCGAGCGCCAGGCTCCCCGTGTCGCCCATGAACACCTGGGCGGGCGGGCAGTTGTACCACAGGAACCCCAGGCACGCCCCGAGGATCGCCCCGCAGAAGATCGAAAGCTCGCCCGCCCCCGGCACGTAGGGTAGATACAAGTATGCAGAATAATCTACGCGTCCGGCGAGGTAGCCGACGATCAGGAAGACGATGGTCGGCGGGACCATGCTGCCGATCGCCAGGCCGTCCATGCCGTCGGTCAGGTTCACCGCGTTGGAGGTCCCCGCCACCACCAGGAAGCACACCAGGACGAAAGCCCAGAGCGTCAGGTGGATCGGGAACTTGTAAAACGGGAGGTTCAGGGCGATGCCCGTGCCGTCCTCGGGCAGGCGGATGTCGCCGCGCATCCGGTAGAGGAACATGGCCAGGATCGCCGCCAGGGCGATCTGGAAGATCAGTTTCTCCCACATCCGCAGGCCCGCGTCGCGCTTGCCGTCGGCCTTCTTCTTCGCCATCTTCAGGTAATCGTCGACCGCGCCCAGCGTGCCGAGCCAGACGACCGTCAGCAGGCCCAGGAAGACGTGGAAGTTCAGGATGTCGGCCCAGAAGAGCGTGGAGACCACGATGGCAGGCACGATGAGGACGCCGCCCATCGTGGGCGTGGAGGCGCGGGAGGCGTAGATCTGGTCGATCGTCTTGTTGCCGAAGTCCGTGCCCCCGCGGACCTTCATGTCCTTCAGGATCTTGATGATCCAGGGGGCGAAGGCCATCACCAGGAAGAAGCTTGTCACGATGGCGAACGTCATGCGGAACGTCTGGTAACGGAAAACGTTGGCGAACCGCCAGAGGTCGGCTCGCTGAAGGAACTCTTGAAAATAAAACAGAAGTTGGTAAAACATTCAACGTCTCCGAGACATCCCACGGGGCCCTCGGGGTGGAGAGCGCGGTGACCCAGGTATGTCGGCGCCTCACCCGAGGGCCCATTTTATCCCGTTCGCGCCCGAGACGGGACCGGAAGACCACCTTCCGACAGTGGGATGTCTCCTTGTAGTTGCATTTCACGTCGCACGGCACGTGTGCCACGGCCGACATTTAGCCGCCCAGCTTGCTGGGCGCGTGTTGTTGGTACTTCGAGAACGCGCCCAGCAAGCTGGGCGGCTAAATGTTGCGTTTGCGGGCCCTTGCCGTTCATTTCGCATATCGCATGTCGCATTTCGCATCGGCCAGGAGCGTTTCAACGACCCGTTCCATGTGAATCGCGTGCGAGCCCTTGACGAGGACAACGTCGCCGTCGCGGACGACTGCCGGAGCCATCGCCGCGGCCGCCGCCGAGTCCTCGAGGGTGGTCACGTTCCGGGCCTTCATCCCTGCCGCTACGGCCGCCTGGGCCGTCGCCCGCGACTCCGGGCCGGCGCAGATCAGGCGCGAGACCCGCGCCTCAACGATCGCCCGGCCCAGGGCCTCGTGCTCGGCCCGGCTGTCGGCGCCGAGCTCCCGCATGTCGCCCGCGAAGAAGACCTTGCGCCGCTCGGGCCAGAGGGCGAGCTGCGCCAGGGCCGCCCGCACGCTCAGGGGATTGGCGTTGTACGCATCATTCACAATGATCACGTCGCCGCGCTGCTCGACGCGCAGGCGCATCGGCGGCGGCTGAAACTCCCGCAGCGCCGCGGCCGATTCCTCCAGCGGCACGCCCGCCTCCCGCGCCGCCGCGGCCGCCGCCAGGGCCAGGAGCACCTGGTGCTCGCCGAGCACGGGCACCTCAAAGCCGATCTCGCTCACCGTGAACGAGACGGCCCGGTCGGTCTGGAGCACGTCTTCGGCCCGCAGGTCCGCCTGGGCGTGGATACCGACCGTGACCACGCGCCCGCGGCACCGCTTGGCCATGGCCGCGACGCGCGGATCGTCGGCGTTCAGGATCGCCACGTCCTCCGGGCCGAGGGCCTCGACCAGGGCGGCCTTCTCGCGGGCCACGCCGTCGATCGAGCCCAGCCCTTCCACGTGCACCTTGCCCACGACCGTCACGATGCCGATGGTCGGCCGCGCGATCGACGCCAGGTGCGCAATCTCGCCCGGCGCGTTGGTGCCGAACTCGCAGAGGACGAACTCGTCGTCCTCCTCGGCCGCCAAGAGCGTCAGCGGCACGCCGATCTGGTTGTTGAAGCTGGCGGGGGGCTTGCGGCCCCGCAATCGCCGCATGAGGATCTGGCCCGCCATCTCCTTGACGGTCGTCTTGCCGCACGAGCCGGTGACGGCGATGACGGGGCACTTCAGTCGCCGCCGTGCCGCGCGGCCGAGGTCGGCCAGGGCCTCCCGCGTGTCTCTGACCACGACGACCGCCGCACCGCCGGCGGCCGCCGCCGACGGCACCTTATCCGGCCGGTCCACGATCAGGCACGCCGCGCCGCGCGCCAGGGCGCCTTCGAGGAAATCGTGGCCGTCGAACCGCTCGCCGCGAATGGCC
>JAPLML010000091.1 GCA_026387055.1 Planctomycetota bacterium
CGGTGGGCGCGGTGCCGGAGCCGGCAACGCTGGCGCTCGTGGCCTTGGGCGGTTTGGCGGCCCTGGCCGGCCGGCGTCGTGGGAGGAAGTAGGGTCTGCGGCCGGACGTTCTTTCGGCCGCCGTTCGGACAGCACGAAAGGCCGCCCCTTCGGGGGCGGCCTTCTCTTTTGTGGGTGTAGGCGCGGACCCTGGCGGCGTCACACCTCCAGGCCGGGCGGCCTTTCCTTCGGCGTCCGCGGATGGCGGACGTCGCGCCCCTGAATCATGTAGATAACGTCTTCCGCGATGTTGGTCGCGTGGTCGGCGATCCGCTCCAGATGCCGCGCAATGAGGATCAGCGCCAGCGCCCGTTCGATGGTCCGCGGGTCCCCGATCATGTAGGTCAGCAGTTCGCGCAGGACCTGCTCCTTCAGGGCGTCCACCTGGACATCGGTCATGATGACCGACTGGGCCAGAAGCGGGTCGCCGCCCACGAACGCCTCCAGGCTCTCGCGGACCATTTTCCGGGCCAGGTCCGCCATGCGGGGGATGTCGATGAGGGGCTTCAAGGGCGGATGCTGGGCCAGCACGTGGACGTTCTCGGTGATGTTGATCGCCAAGTCGCCGATGCGCTCCAGATCGCCGTTGATCTTCGTGGCGGCCATGATGAACCGCAGGTCGCTCGCGACCGGCTGGCGGGTCGCCAGGAGCGTCAGCGCGGCCTCGTCAATCTCGATCTGGAGCCGGTTCAGCTCCTCCTCGTACCCCGGGACCTTCTCGGCCAACCGCTCGTCCCGGTCCACGAGCTCGCGGACGGTCTTGTCGATCATGGTCTCAGCGAGCGCGGCCATGTGGATGAGCTTCTTCTTGAGCTCGTCGAGTTCCTTATCGAACTTCCTGGGTTGCTTGTCCATCGAGGCTCTCCCGCTGAAGCATGCCCCCGTAAAGGTGGCGGGCCCCGCGCCCGCCACGGCAAGTCGCACGCGGACCGCCCGGCGGCCCGCGCGCCGGCTACCCGTAGCGGCCGGTCACGTAGTCCTCGGTGCGCCGGTCCGTCGGGTTCGTGAAGATCGTCGGCGTCGGCCCGAACTCGATCAGTTCCCCGAGCAGCATGAACCCCGTCTCCGTCGAGACGCGGGCCGCCTGCTGCATGTTGTGCGTGACGATGATGATAGTGTACTTCTCGGCCAGGGCCCGCATCAGTTCCTCGATGTGCTCCGTGGCGATCGGGTCGAGGGCCGAGCACGGCTCGTCCATGAGGAGCACCTCGGGCTCGACCGCCACGAGGCGCGAGATGCACAGGCGTTGCTGCACTTCGGGCGCCAGCTCCAGCGCCGAGCCGTGCAGCCTGTCCTTCAGGGCGTCCCAGAGCGCCGTCGCCCGCAGGCCGGCCTCGACGGCCTCTTCCAGGCCCGCCCCCTGCCGCATCCCGTGCACCCTCAGCCCGTAGGCCACGTTCTCGAAGACCGAGAGCGGGAACGGGTTGGGCCGCTGGAACACCATGCCCACGCGTTTCCGCAGGCGCGTCATCGCCACGGTGCCTCCGTAGATGTCCTCGCCGTCCAGGAGGATGCGGCCGCTGGTCCGCACCCCCGCGATCAGCTCGTTCAGCCGGTTGAAGCACCTGAGGAGCGTGGACTTGCCGCAGCCCGAGGGCCCGATGATCGCCGTGATCGCTCGGGGGCTGATAGCGATATTGACATCCTTCAGGGCGTGGAACTCCCCGTACCACAGGTTCAGGCCCGCCGACTGGATCTTGACGTCCATCCGCCGCCCCTGCTAGCCGAAGTGCCCGGTGATGTAGTCCGCCGTCCGGTGATGCGTCGGGTTCGTGAACACCTGCGACGTCGGACCGACCTCCACCAGTTCGCCCATGAGGAAGAAGGCCGTCCGGTCCGACGCCCGGGCCGCCTGCTTCGTGTTGTTCGTCACCAGGACGATCGAGTACTTCGATTTCAACTCCAGGAGGGCGTCCTCAATCTTGGCCGTGGAGATCGGGTCGAGGCCCGAGCACGGTTCGTCCAGAAGCAGCACCTCCGGCTCCAGCGCCAGCACCCTCGCCACGCACATGCGTTGCTGCTGGCCGCCCGACAGGTTCGTCGCCAGGTCCGCCAGGCGGTCCTTGACCTCGTCCCACAGGAAGGCACTCTTCAGGGCCCCTTCCACGATGGCGTCGAGGCGGCCGCGCCCCGCGACGCCCGCCATCCTCGGTCCGTAGGCGATGTTCTCATAAATCGTCCAGGGCAGCGGGATCGGCACCGCATACACCATGCCGACGCGCCGCCGCAGCACCGCCACGTCCATGGCCCGGTCGTAGATGTCTTTGCCGTCGAGGAGGATGCGGCCGGTTTTCGAGAAACCCGGGTTGAGGTCGTTCAGACGGTTGAGGCTCCTGAGGAAGGTCGTCTTGCCGCCGGAGGCCGGGCCGATGATCGCCAGGCGCTCGCAGGCGCAGATCTCGAGATTGAGGCGGCGCAGCACTTCCGTGCCGTCGAACGCCGCGCCGAAGTCCTCGATCCGCATCTTGGCCGGTCGATCCACGGGGCAATAGGCCGCCGGCGCCGCCGGCTGACGCCGCATGAGCCACTCGGCCGCCTGCTCCACCCCGCCGTTGCTCGAAGGCACTTGGGTCATCGGTCACACCACCTTGGCCACGAACCGCCGCATGAGCGCGTAGGCCGACAAGTTGATCAGAAGGATGGCGATAATCAGGATCGAGGCCGTCGCGTAGGCGTTCGGCATCGAGAGCCCTTCGCGCGAGAGAACGTAGAAGTGCAGGGCCAGCGTCCGCGACGACTGAAACACGGAATGCGGAAAGCCCAGCGCCGACCCGGCCGTCAACATGACCGCCGCCGTCTCGCTGATGCTGCGGCCGACCGACAGCACCACGCCGGTGGAGATGCCCGGCAGGGCCGACCGCAGGACCACCCGCGTCACCAACTGCCAGCGCGTGCTCCCGAGGCCGTAACTGACGTCGCGGTAGGATTTCGGCACGGCCCGGATGGCTTCCTCGCTCGTGCGGATGATCGTCGGAAGCACCATGATCGCCAGCGTCAGCGCCCCCGACAGGATCGAGAACCCCAGTCCCAGGGTGATCGTGAAGAAGACGAACCCGAACAGTCCGAAGATGATCGACGGGATGCCCGCCAGGCAGTCGGCGCCGAACCGGATCACCGCCGTCAGCCGCCCTTCCCGCGTGTATTCCGTCAGGTAGACGGCCGTGGCCACGCCGACCGGCGCCGAGATAAGCACCGCCAGACCGGCCACCCACAGCGAGCCCACGATCATCGGCAGCACGCCGCCCGCGCGGCCCATCGACTCCGGCGACGTGCTCAGGAACGTCCATGTCACGTGCGGCAGGCCGTTGGCCAGGATGAACGCGATGATGAAGAGGAGCACCCCCAGCGTCAGGATCGTCAGCGCCCACATGAGGCCGACGGCCGCGCGCTGCGTGACGGCAGGCGGAATCCTCATCGGGCGGCCCCCTTTCGGACGCGCCGGCGCGAAACCGTCAGGGCGATGCTGTTGAGGATCATGATGATCACAAACAGGATGACGCCCGTCGCAAACAACGCCTGCCGATGGTCCCCTGCCGAGTAACCCATCTCCAACGCGATGTTGCTCGTCAGCGTCCGGACCGGGTCGAGGAGGCTGTGCGGCACGTCGAGCGTGTTGCCCGCCACCATGATGACGGCCATGGTCTCGCCGATCGCCCGCCCCATCCCCAGGATGATGGCCGCCACGATGCCCGAGCGCGCCGCCTTCAGGATCACCCGGTGCGTCGTCTGCCACTCGGTGGCCCCCAGGGCGATGGAACCCTCGCGGTACGACCGCGGCACCGCCTGAAACGCGTCCACCGAAATGCTCGTGATCGTCGGCAACGCCATGACGCCGAGCACGATCGACGACGCCAGCACCGAGAGGCCCGGCCCTCCCAGGTAGTCCCGGATCAGGGGCACCAAGATGACCACTCCAAGGAACCCGTAAACCACGGAGGGAATGCCCGCCAGAAGCTCGACGCTCGGTTTGATCACCGCGACCATGCCCTGCGGGCAGAACTGGGTCAGGACCACCGCGCACGCCAACCCCAGGACGACCCCCAGGACCATCGCCCCCGCCGTCACGGCCAGCGACCCCACGATCATCGGGAAGATGCCGAACTGGCCTTCCAGCGGGTACCAGTCGCTTGAGAAGATGAAATCCTTGATCCCGACCTTCGCGATGATCGGAACGCCTTCCTTGAAGATGAAGGCCGTGATGACCGCCAGCGCGGCAATCGCCGAAAACGCCAGCAGCATCAGCACGACGTGAATGGCCTTCTCTTTCATCGCGCCCCGACCAGCCCTTCTTCCTTGAGCCTCCGCTGCCCCTCGGCGGAGAGCACGTAGTCGATGAACTGCCGCGCCTTGACATCAGGTGGGCCCTTCGTCACAAAGCAGAACGGCCGCACGAGAGGATAGCGGCCCTTCTGCACCTCGGCCTCCGTCGCCGGCACGCCGCCGACGCGGAGGGCCTTCAGCTCGCCCCCCACCAGGCCCAGCGACATGTAGCCGATCCCACAGGGGTCGTGCTTCACCAGTTCCTTCACCGACCCGTTCGACTCCTGCGTCAGGGCCTTCCGCGAGATGCGGCCCTTGCCCATGACCAGCTTCATGAACGCCTCGCGCGTGCCCGATCCTTCCTCACGCGTGATGATCCGAACCGGCCGGTCGAGGCCGCCGACCTCCTTCCAGTTCGTCGCCTGGCCCTCGAAGATCGCCTTCACCTGCGCCAGGGAGAGGTCCTCGACGGGGTTCGACGGATGCACCACGACCGCCAGGCCGTCGCGCGCGATCGTGACGGCCGTGAACTGCTCCGCCTCCTCCTGCTTCAGGGCGCGCGAACACATGCCGATGTCGGCGATCCCGTTGGAGGCCGCCTGCAAGCCCGCCGTCGAGCCGCCGCCCTGGATCTCCACAACGTTGTCCGGGTGTTGGCGGTTGAACTCCTGGGCCAGCATCTCCGCAAAGGGCTGAATCGACGTGGAACCCACCACGTCGATCGCGGCCTGCCCCCGCCCTCCCCAGCCGAAGCCGAGGAAGACCACAAGGAGCAGGAGCACGCCGATAAGGACGAGCCACTTCATACTGGGTCCCCGCCTAGCGCCGCCGTCGCCGGCCTCTCCCTCAGAGCGTGTATGAAAACCCTGTGGCTCAGCCGCCCTCGGCTGAGCGCCCCGTGTCGGCGACAGGCTTTGCCGCCGGAATTGCACACCCGAGGGCGGGTGTGCCACATGGCCCAGGCGGTTCTCATACACGTTCTCAGATTCTAAGGCGCCGCGGCGGGCGTGCAATCCCCCCGGACGCGTCTTAGCGCAACTTTAACAATCACACATAGGGGGAAACGAAGAGGACCGTTCAGGAATGAGTCCGGCCGGCGCGGCCAGACCGTGGATGCCGCGGCCGCGGCCCGTGTCGGCAGCCTCAGGCACGTTCGGAATATGATATTACATATTGCACTGCGTGCTCTTGCCTTACTTGGCCTCCGCCGCGGCCTCCCGCTTCGCCACGCGGCCTTTCCAGTCGGCATCGCCCGCATACTCATACTGAACGACCTCCGTACCGGAAACCCATTTGAGAGGGTTGGCGTTGGGGCCGTGCAGCGGACCCTTGGGCCTTTCCTGCTCGTACCGGACAGACCGCGCCTTCGTGCACCGCCCGCGCGCGTCCTTCTCGAGCACGAGGAGGCCGTCGGCATTGAACTCGACCGCGCGCTCGCCGTCGTATCGCGTCCACCCGGCGCCGCGGCCTTGCGCATCGTAATGGTAGACATCTCTCCAGGTCTTCGGAACGGAGATACGCGGGTCCACATAGTTGCGCTTCCACGAGGCGTTGATCGTGCCGGGCAGCAGCAGCCGGTTCACCAGGTCGCCGTTGAACTGCGCCACGAGCGCCTTCTCGTACGCCGTCAGCCGCTCGGCGGCCGGGGCGGCGCCCGGGCGAACGGGCTGAAGCTCAAAGCGGTCGCCGGGCGCATCCTTCAGGAGCCCCCACCCGGCGAGCCGCCGGCGGGCCTGCGCGAGGGCCGCCTTCCGCCCGTCGTCCGTCAGGCAATCGCGGATGGCCTTCGCGGTCTGCGGATAGAAGGTCGGGCTGTTCACCATGCCGCCGAGCACGTCGAGAACCAGGTTCTTGACCGGCGCCCGGAGGCCCTCGCGCTTCCTGGCGAGCACCTCGTCGAACGCCTTCCGCGCGTCGCCGGCGGCCTTGCGGGCGGCCTCGGCGTCCGCCTGGGCCTTCTTGAGCGCCGCCTGCGCCGCGGCGAG
>JAPLML010000298.1 GCA_026387055.1 Planctomycetota bacterium
GTGCCGCGCACGGCACGGCGGCGGCAAGCGACGCCAAGGTCGCAGCCGTCACCAGGAGGAGCCACCGGGACCGACGGTAAGCCATCTCAAGCTTCTCTCGAGTGCGGCGAGACGAGGAGTTGAACACCGTCGGACCGTCAAAGTCGCGGCCCTGTTCACGGGGCTGCATTCGCAAGCATGAAACGCGCCCAGCAAGCTGGGCGGCTAAATGGGCGCATCTCTTACTTAGCCGTCCGCACGCGGCGGACGCGTTGAGGGGTGAGCTACCGCTTGCCGTACAGCTCGAGCGCCGCGATCTTGGCGGCCAGCTTCGCGGCGGCGAAGTCGCTGGCGGGGTCGCCCCCGGCCGCGAGTTCCACCACGTCGGCGCCGACGACCTCGTGGCGCCTGAAGATCTCCTCGAGGAGCTTGATCGTGGTCCACCACGCCAGGCCGCCGGGCTCCGGCGTCCCCGTGGTGCGGATGATCGCCGGATCCAGGCCGTCTACGTCGACCGTCAGGTACACCGGCCCGGCGAGCGCCGCCACGGCCTCTTCGATCCAGCCGTCGCCGGCGGCGCACTGGCGGCCCCAGAAGATCGGAAGCTTCTCGCGCCGGGCGAACTCGACCTCCTCGCGCGAGGCGTTCCGGATGCCCACGTGCACCGTCCGGTTGCCGTCCTCCACGCACCGCCGCATGGCGCAGGCGTGGCTGAACGGCGTGCCCTCGTAAGTGCTCCGCAGGTCGGCGTGGGCGTCGATCTGGAGGATGCTCAGGGGGCCGTGCCGCGCGCGGGCCGCCTGCACGAGGCCGAGAGTCGTGGTGTGCTCGCCCCCCAGGCCGAGGACCCACTTGGCGTCGCCGAGGAGGCGGGTCGCGACGCGGCGGATCCGCTCGACCATCGCGCCGGGCGAGGAGAAGTCCGGCACCATCGGGTCGAGCGTGTGGATGGGCGCCTCGACCAGGTCGACGTCGAGCTCGGCGTCATAGGTCTCGACCTGGCGGCTGGCGGCGAGGATCGCCTCCGGCCCTCCGCGCGTCCCCGCGCCGTAGCTGGTGGTCATCTCGAAACCGATCGGCAGGACGACGATCCGCGCGGCCTCGTAAGTCGACGTATCGCGCGGCAGGCCGAGGAAGTTCTGCGGGATGAAGTCGGCGTCGCTCATGGGGCACCGAAAGAGGCGGGTGGCATGCCCGGGCCGTCGTTGCCTGGGCATTCATGCCTGCGCGAAAGGCGGCGGAGGCATGCCACCCTGGTTACGGGGTCGGCACCGGGGTATGGCCGACGAACACCGCCGACGCGATGCACGTGGTCCACCGGCCGTTCTTGTCGCACCGGGCGCTCTGGGTGATATTCTGGCTGCGGACGATCTTGCGGCTCATCCGGTAGATTTCCTTGCGTTCGTCGTAGGCCGACTGGGGGTCGAACTCCAGGCCCAGGGTGGTGGCGAGCATGGTGGCGGCGAGGTCCTCGGCGTAGTCGCCCGCCTTCTCGTCGGTCTCGCCGAAGCTGTGGTGCTCCGACAGGTAGCCGTACTGGTCGCCGTCGGCGGGGACCGCCAGGCCGATCGAGGCCGCCATCAGCCGCCCGGGTTCGTTCGTGGCCGCCTCCGCAAGGACGCAGAAGACGATCTGCCCGGGCCTGAGGAGCTCCTTGCCGCGCTGCCGCGTGATGGTCCGGGCGCCCGGCGGGAAGATGCTCGAGACCCGCACGAGGTTGTATTTCTCGATGCCGGCGTCGCGCAGGGCCGCCTCGAAGCTCGCCAGCTTCTCGGTGTGGATGCCCACACCTTTCGTAAAGAAGACATATTTTGGGACCATGGGTACTCCTTCCTCCGACCACGGGAGCCAGAACTGGAGGTACTCTGCGTGATGTGGCCCGGACCCGCCGACGTTCATGGCTTGCTCTCTCGCGCGTGCTGCGAAAGGCGCCCCTATCCTGATGTTATTGTGCGCCGGCGGGCGCCAACTACAAGATTTTTTCCAGAAGTTTCCGCATGGCCGCGAGCGCCCGGTACCGATGGCTCAGCCGGTTCTTCACCTCCGGCTCAAGCTCCGCCATCGTGCAGCCGCGCTCGGGCAGCCGGAAGTACGGATCGTAGCCGAAGCCGTTCGAGCCCGCGGGCCGGTCGGTGATCCGTCCCTCGCAGGCGCCCTCGGTGGTCGCGAGCACCTCCTCGGGGGTCGCGAGGGCCATGACGCACCGGTACCGCGCGGTCCACGTGTTCCTCGGCCGGCCGGCGAGCGCCGCCAGAAGCGTCTCGTTGTTCAGCCGGTCGTTCCCCTCCTCGCCGCCCCACCGGCTCGACCGCACGCCCGGCAGTCCCCCCAGCGCGTCGACCTCCAGGCCGGAGTCGTCGGCCAGCGCCCAGCGTCCCGTGGCCCGGGCGTAGCCGAGGGCCTTCGCCCGCGCGTTTTCCTCGAAGGTTTCGCCCGTCTCGGGGACGGCGGGCACGCTGCCGAAGTCGTCGAGCGCCTTGAGGTCGGCCGGCAGGCCCTGGAGGATGGCGATCATCTCCTCGAGCTTCTTGCGGTTCCGCGTCGCGAGGACAAGGGTTCGCGCCATGCGCCGGGTTACACCTTTGAGCGCAGCGGGCAGTCTTGCCCGCCGCGCACCTTGCCGCTGTTCGCCGGCAACGCGCCGCGCCGATTCAGCCGTCCGCCGCGGCGGACGCGTGTCTTGCGGGGCGCATGCCGTTCACGTGCGAAACGCCGTCACCGAGCCGACCACGATGTACTCCAGGCCCGCCAGGCCCTTGACGGGCCGCGGGTCGCGGAGGATGTCGGCCGGTTTCAGGCCCGCTGCATCGAGCATCTGCCGCGTCGCCTCGGGGCTGATGAACACGATCTTGTCGGCCTTGCCGAGCGCGGCCGCGAGCGCCTCCATCACCACCGCATCGGCGGCGTCCTTGGCGGCGTCGGCGTCGGTCGCGAGGACCCCCACGGCGCCCACGCGGACCGTGCGGCCGGCCGGCAGCGCCTCGACCATCTGCCTGGCGAGCGCCGCCGTGAGCACCCCCACCGTCTGCCGCGACTGTGAGACGCCCGACACGCGGGCCCGGCCTTCCGCCAGGCCGGTCTTGGTGTCCACGAGCGAGAGCGAGATGCGATAGAGCGTCCTCGGGATCGCCGCGGCCGGCCCGACGGCCGGCCCCCGGTCGGGGATGCGGCCCAGGTACGTCGGCACGCGGACTTCGGCAGGCACTTCCTGGCCTTCCAGGCGCATCCGCGGGAACTTGCGCTGGAGCGCGATGACCGCCGGGCTGACCGGCTTGAGCTTCGCTCCCGGCAGGTCGACGGCCCCCGGGTTGTCGAAGATCTCGGGTCCCCACGCCCCGATCGAGACGCTGCTCTTCCGGCCCCCACGCCCCGATCGAGACGCTGCTCTTGGTCGGGCCGTGATAGACGTACGCCTCGAAGCCGCAGCGCCGCAGTTCGGCGGCGAAGACCTGGGCGGCGGCCATGCGCCCGGGCGCCTCCCAACTCGCCACGATCAGCGTGAAGTACCCCTTCGCCTTCTCCAGCGGCCACGGGTTCTCGGGCGCCGCTTCCGGGATCGGCATCAGCATGGCGCCTGCGAACGGGAACTGGCCCGCCGCGTCGCGGACCGTGTGGACGCGCGCGAGCAGGGTGTCGGCCTGCGGGTCCTTCCAGGAGGCGTAGCGGCCGGCGCACACGCTCGCCAGCTCGTCCCCTTCGACCACGAAGACAGCCGGCAGGCCCTGGTCGGCGAGCTCCTTGGCGAGGCGTTTCGCGTCGACGTCGCCGCCGACGCCCCTGTATTCCATGAGGAGGATCGTCAGCCGCTGCTCCCCGGCGCGCTCGCAGCCGGCGGACGCCAGGAGGGCCAGGCCCGCCAGGGCGAACAGGACTGCGGCGGAACGCCAAGCGTTCGAGTTCGTATTCATGTTCATATCCTCTGTGTACCACGGCCGGTCTTGCCCGGCCGTGCGGTCAGCAGCCGTTGCCGCACGCGGCGGCACCTGCTTATGGCGCCCGCCGTTCACGTGCCACGGGTTGCTTGTCAACCCGTGGTAACCACGATCCTCTTTCCACACTGCTTTACACAATAGGGAAGAAAAACCCCAATGACCACGGGTTGGCAAGCAACCCGTGGCACGTGAAAAAAGACTATGCCACACACATGCATGCGGCGACGGCCTGACGCTAATGCCCCGCCGGCTTCCACTCGCGCAGGGCTTCGGCCAGGATGCCGATGCCTTCCTCGACCTGCTCGCGCGTGATCACAAGCGGCGGCATGATCCGCAGCACCGTGTTGTGCGTGCAGTTGACGTACAGGCCCTTCTCGAGGCACGCCGCCACAAGGTCCGCGCCGTTCTGGGCCAGCTCCACGCCGACCATGAGGCCGACGCCGCGGACCTCGGTTATCATAGGCGTTTCCTGTTTCAGTTCCAGCAGGCGTTGCCGCAGATACGCGCCCATCGTCTTGGCGTTCTCGAGGAGGTTCTCGTCGCGGACGATCTCGAAGACCGCGCATCCGGCCGCCGCGGCGAGCGGGTTCCCGCCGAACGTCGAGGCGTGCGTACCCGGAACGAGGCTCGCCGCGACCTCGGGCTTGGCGCACATCGCGCCGATGGCCGTGCCGCCGCCGAGCTGCTTGGCCATCGTCATCATGTCGGGGACGACGCCGCTCACCTGCCAGCCCCACCACGTGCCGCAGCGGCCGACGCCGGTCTGGACCTCATCGAAAATGAGCATCATGCCGCGCTGGGTGCAGAGGTCACGCAGGGCCTTGAGCCACTCGGGGTCGCACAGGTTGACGCCGCCCTCGCCCTGGATTGGCTCCACGAGGATCGCGCAGGTCTCCTCGTCGACGAGCTTCTCGACGGCCCCAAGGTCATTGAGCGGCGCGTACCGGAAGCCCGGCACGAGCGGGCGGAAGCCCTCGTGGTACTTCGGCTGGGCCGTGGCGGTGACCGCCGCGAACGTGCGGCCGTGGAAGCCGTTCTCGAAGGTGATGATCTTGTAGCGGCCCTTGCCGGCGTGGAGGCGGGCGAGCTTGATGGCCGCCTCGTTGGCCTCGGCGCCCGAGTTGCAGAAGAAGGTCTTGCCGCCGAAGCCGGTCGTGGCGATCCACTCGGCGAGGCGGGCCTGCGGCTCGGTGTACCACGTGTTGGGCATGTACATAAGTTGCCCAGCCTGCCGGCGGAGGGCCTCGACCAGCCGCGGGTGGCAGTGGCCGACGCCGGTCACCGCCCAGCCGGCAAAGAGGTCGAGGTACCGCTTGCCGTCGGCGTCCCAGAGGTACGCCCCTTCGCCGCGCACGGCGACCTTCGGCAGCCGCTTGTAGTTGGCGATGACGTACTTCGCGTAGAGGTCGATGACTTCCTGCGTGTTCGGTCCGGCCTGAGTGTCCATGCTCGTGCGTGGCTCCTTGTTTAGCCGCGGCCGGTACGGCCGCGATAGTTGTTCGTCGCCGTGCCGGCGACGGCTAAACGTTGGCGACGGCGCAGCGCGACGACAAAGCCCTACTTCGCCACCACCGCGCGGCACCTGTCGCAGAGGTCGGCGGGTTCGCCCGGGCCGACCGTCGGCCGATAGTTCCAGCACCGCTCGCACCGCTTGTACGTTTGCGGCATCATCGTGGCGGCGTGGAACCGCTTGACCCCGGCGTCGGCCCCGAGGGCCTTCTCGCCCGACAGGGCCTCGGCCTCCGTCGGCGCGAGGAGCACGAGCTCGCTGACCATCAAGAGGTCCGCCAGCGCCGCCGCCCCGACCTCCTTGAGGCGATCGAGCTCTGCCTTGTCGGCCACGGCCAGCGCCACCCGCGCCTCGGTGTACTTGTCGATGAGGCCGCGGCTGCGGAACCGCTCGAGCACCGCGTACGCGTCGCGCCGCACGTCCTCCAGCCACTCCCACTTGGCCAGGAGGTCCGCGTCGAGCACGTTCGGGTCGACCTGCGGCCAGCGGGCCAGGTGGACGCTCGCCTCGCGCCGGCCCTGCGCCGGCGCGGGCAGGTACGCCCACGTCTCCTCGGCCGTGTGGACGAGGATCGGCGCCAGCAGGCGCACCAGCGCCTCGGCCACCTGGGCTGTCGCGGTCCGGGCGCTGCGGCGGCGGCGCGAGTCCGCCCTGTCGCAATACATCACGTCCTTCTGCACGTCAAGGTAGAACGCGCTCAAATCGTTCACGCAGAAGACGTGGACGAGCTGGTAGACGCGGTGGAACTGGAACGCCTCCATCTGGGCGGTCACGTCGGCCACGAGTTGTTCCTTGCGCGCCAGCAGCCACCGGTCGATCTCCGCCAGGTCCGCGTGCTTCACGGCCTGCGTCGCGTCGAAGCCGCCGAGGTTCCCGATGAGGTACCGCAGCGTGTTGCGGATCTTGCGGTACGCATCCTGGAGGTTCGAGATCAGCGTGTCGGAGGCGCGGATATCGTAGGTATAATCGACGCTCGAGACCCACAGCCGCACCACGTCGGCGCCGAGGCGCTTGACCTCCGCCAGGACGCTCACGGTGTTGCCGAGGCTCTTCGACATCTTGCGGCCTTCCTCGTCGACCACGAAACCGTGCGTGATGCACGTGCGGAAAGGCGGCTGCCCGCGGGCCACCACGCCCAGGATCAGGCTCGACTGGAACCACCCGCGGTGCTGGTCCGAGCCTTCGAGGTACAGATCGACCGGCATCCCCAGCGCCTCGGCCTCCGAGACGCTGCGCCACGAGGCGCCCGAGTCGAGCCAGACGTCGAAGACGTCCCGCTCCTTGCGCCACGTCGCGGCGCCGCACGCGGGGCACGCGGGGACGCTGCCGAAGATATCGACAAGCGAGTATTTGTCATCCTCGTACCACGCGCCGGAGCCGCGGCGGCCGTAGAACTTGCCGGCGGCCCGCATCATGTCGCCCGTCAGGAGCGCCTGCCCGCACCCCTCGCAGTAGAGGGCGGGGATCGGCACGTCCCAGACCTTCTGGCGGCTGATGCACCAGTCGGGCCGCGTCTCGATCATCGCCCGGATCCGCGACTCGCTCCACGCCGGGACCCACTGGACGCCGCCCACGGCCTCCAGCGCCCGCTGGCGCAGGGACTTGCCCATCTCGCCGGAGTCGAGCGAGACGAACCACTGCTCCGTGGCGCGGAAGATGACGGCCTTGCGGCATCGCCAGCAGTGCGGGTAGCGGTGCATGACGCGGCCCTCGGCCACCAGGTGCCCGCTCGATCGGAGGTGCTCGGTGATGAGGTCGTTGGCCTGCCAGACGGTCTTGCCGCGGATCCACTCGGGCACGGTGTCGTCCATGCGGCCCGCGGCGTCGACGGGGCTGTAGGTGGCAAGGTTGTTAGCCATGCCCAGTACATTATCCTCTCGCCCATGACCGGGTGCTATGTGCACCAGGCCCGTGCCCTCTTCCAATGTCACTATGTTGGGGTCCGTCAGAACTTCCCGGGCACGCGGCCCGGGATCTTCTAGGTCGAGACCTTCTTTGGCGCGGGCTGGCCTAGCCATGAATGGATGCTTGTAGCGCAAACCTCTCAGGCTCATGCCATCGCGGGTCGGCCCCTTCTTCTTGATGTCAATCGCTGCATCCCTTGCGACCCTCTCAACAAGCTCCTCGGCAACATAGGCAGTCTTGGTCTGACCGGCCTTATCCACGAACCTGACGGTACAGTACTTGTAGTTCTGGTGCACAGCGACGGCGAGATTGGCCGGCAGGGTCCACGGTGTGGTGGTCCATACCATAAGATAAAGAGGCTCTTTTCTTTCCTTTGCGGCCAGGAGAT
>JAPLML010000424.1 GCA_026387055.1 Planctomycetota bacterium
GGCCAGGACGAGGCTCCAGTGCGTCGTGGCAAACGACCGCCGGCCGCCGGCGTTGGAGGATCGGTCGGAAGGTGGCATGCCCGTATTGTATCGTCACGCGGCCCAATCACAATGTGTTGCCGCGCGATGGTGGCACAGGCCTCTGGCCTTGTACGTGTTTAGCGCCATACCAGATCGCCGGGTGGCACGGCCACGCGCTGTTGCGTGGCCGTGCATGGTCACGGGGGCGAGCAAGCACGGTCACGCAACGGCGCGTGACCGTGCCACCCTCGCCCAACACGTACCTGGCCTGTGGGTGTAGGTAAGCCACCGGCGGGACGCCCGTGCCACCGTCTTTGTCCTTTCCCCGTGCTCCTCAACATGCACGCGGCGGGTCGGGGGACCCGCCGCGCGGTGACTTGTCGTGGCCCTGCGTTCCTACCGCGGCACCAGCCACGTGCCGGCAAGGCGGTCCTGGATCCCGCGCTCCGGCATCAGCGCGGACACGATGGCCAGCGCGGCAAACAGGCCAATCGCAAGCCCGCTGGCAACCCCAAGAACGACAATGATATCGTCGGCAACAGCGCGGTCAGCGAACAGCCATCCGCCGAGAGCCGCAAAACCGACCAGCCCGAACAGAACAGGCGACCACGTAACCAGGGCCCTCCAGAAGACCCGCAGTCGGCCGGCCCGCGAGCCGTCCCGTTTCACGGCGACCACGCCGAACATCAGCATCGCCAGGCCGCTGCGAAACGCGAGCGCACAGACGAGGCTGACGAAGGCCAGCAGCAGCGTCATAAGGCATGCTTGCATGGTCATCATGGAGGCGGATAACCTTCCCATTTGCTTTGTTACCATGTCGAATCCGTCGACCGTGTGGCCGAGCGCCGCCTTCGCCTCGGCGAGCTCCTTCTTCGAAGGGTTGGGGTACTTGGCCACAAGCTGCTTTGCCTTCTCGCGCAGGTCCGGATGAATCCCCGCGGCAAACAGGCTGGACCAGGCGTCCGGGTCCGAGATCGTCTTGCCGAAACGGCCGGCGATGTAGACTTCCAGCGCCTGGCACTCCTGAGAGTGGTCCTTGCCGTCAGACTGCTTTTCCAACCATGAAAGGTGGCCCAGGCACATCTGGAGGGGCATCATGTCCGGCTGCGATTCCATCCAGTATCGCATCATCCACTGTCCGAATAGCGTGGCGCCCGCCATAAAGATCGGGAGCGCTGCACAGACGGCAACGAGGCCGAACCGTCTCAGCAGGCTGACCGACGCGGCTTTCTGGAGGAGCGGTTTCAGGTCCCCGACCAGCGGCTCGAAGTCCTGAAGCGCCGGCAGTCTGTCCAGAAAACTGCGGGCGTGCAGGGGCAGCGGTACGGCGACGGCATGACGTTGCGCCGCCTCCGCCTCAAGGACGCGGCCCTCCAGGGCGGCGACGGCCACCTGGTTCAGGAATAGCCGCGCGGCCTGGAAGTCCGTGACCGCCAGCGCCGGCGGCTGCGGAACCGTACGCCTCCCGGCGATCTGAGGGGCCGGAAAATCGAGCAGCTTGGCGCGGCCATCCGCCGTGATCCAGACCCGGTCCAGTCCCACCACGGCGGGGACTGCCCCGGCCTTCAGGCCCGCCTGGAGTTCCTCGGCCAGGTCGAGCAGCCAGTACCGCACCGACCGCCACGGCCGGCGTTCGTCGAGGAGGGCGAGGAGCGGCTGTCCCGCCACGGCTTCGTAGGCATCCCAGCATTCATCCGCCGTGCGCCTGCCGCTCAGCCATCGGAGGCGTCCCACGCGGCCCACGCTCCGCAGGCCGGCGGCAACGGGAGAGGCGCCCTTCGGCAGTCGGCGTATCCAGACCTTCCGAAGCAGCCGCGTGTCGTAGCCGAGGACCAGTTCCTCGGTCTCCGTCTTGGCCAGGGTTTCGAGGGCGTAATAGGGTCCGATCGTCGGCGTCGCCTCGCCGACCGGCGGCGCATGGATCTCGGGCTGGAGCACCGGCCGCGCTTCGTAGGCGGCTTTCCGGATCACCCGCGTGCCGCTCGCCAGGTCGTGCAGCCCGGCGAATCCGTTGCGGCGCCGGGCGGTCGCGAACATGAGGGCGAGCAAGGGGAAGTAGGAGTAACAGACCAGCATGTCCCAGGAGTACCCGCTCCGGGCAATGGTCATCAGCCGCTCCGGGTCAAACCTGAGGTAGGCCCACATGGGCAGCACGGGGAGCAGCGTGTAGACGACCGCGCGAAGCAGGGCCTTCGGCACGCCGGGCACGCTCCGGCCGGGGCCGACGACCCGCAGGCGGCAGGCCGCCTTGCCGAGCGACGCGCCCCACAACCCCTCCGTGATCCCGTAATACAGGACCCATACGGCGAACCCGCCGAACATGAGGGCCGCGGTGCCTGGGGTTATCCGGAAGCCGCCCGGCGACATCATGTCGCTCATCAGCGTGAACGAGACGGGCAGCCACGCCACGGTCCACAAAAACATGTCGATGCCCGCCGCCACGAACCGCAGCCCCAGCGTGGCCGGCGTGGGGGCGGCCGAGGCGAAGGGCAGCAGCGCCTGCCGCAGCTCCGCGTAGTTCCGGAACCGCTGCGCCGGTTGTTTCTCGAGGCACCTCAGCACCGCCCGGCACAGCCCCTTCGGAATCCCGGGGCGGAGCTTCGCGGGCGATTCCGCCGGGCTCTCGAGCGCCGTGGCGATGAACCGGACCAGGTTCTCCGCCCGGAACGGCGTCTTGCCCGTCAGCAGGTAATAGAGCGTGACGCCCACGGCGTAGATGTCCGACCGAACGTCCAGCTCATCGCCTTTCAGTTGCTCGGGCGAGGCGAACGCCGGGGTGCCCAGAAAAGCGCCGGTGGTCGTCAGGTTCGTCTCTCCGCGGACCTTCGAGGAGATCGAGAGGCCGAAGTCGCCCACCTTCACCGTCCCCCCGGTCTCCACGAAGCAGTTGGAGGGCTTGACGTCGCGGTGCAGGACCCCGACGGCCTGGGCCGCCTCCAGGCCCTCGATGATCTGGAGGATGGTGTCCACGGCTTCCGCCGCCGGCAGCGGCCCCTTTTGCCGAACGCGCTCCTCCAGCGTGCCGCCGGCCACCAGTTCCATGGCAATGGCCGGGGTGCCTTCGATCTCCTCCGTGCCGTAGATGTAGACGCTGTTGGGGTGGTTGATGGAGGCCGCCAGGCGCCCTTCCCGGAGGAACCGGGCCCGCGCCTCCGCGGAGTCCAGGGAATGGCTCAGCACCTTGAGGGCCACCCGCCGCCCGCTCTCCAGGTGTTCGGCCTCGTAGACCGCCCCCATGCCTCCCTTGCCGAGGAGCCGCACGAGGCGGTAGCCGCCGAACGGCTGCCCCGGTTCGGGCAGAGGACCGGCGCGGCCGGGGGAAGGGCCGGACGGCGGAGAGGTCCTGGTCTCAGCGCCGCCCGTCGCGGTTCCGGCGCCCAGGCCGGCCGCGAGCAGGCACTTGGGGCAGAGGCCCTCCGGCCTGTCCGGTGAAAGCACGGCGCCGCATTGGAGGCATCGGTGGATCTCGGTCATGGCCTTCTCCTTGCTTCCGATTCCACCCCTTACTGAAGTAAACGGCGGGAGAGGTCACGCAGAATCCGTGTCAAGCGCCGCAAAGAGCTGCCGGATCTCATCGTCAATCTCCTCGGGCGAGGCCACCGTCTGCGCGATCTGGGCACGGAGCAGCCGGCGATACTGCCGCCGCAGCCGATGGACGGCCATCTTGACCGCCCCTTCGGTCATGCCCAGTTCGGCGCCCACGTGGCTGTAAGAAGCGCCCGGCGCCTCGCCGCCCAGGTACCCTTTCAGCCGGTCGAAGAGGCGCTCCTTGCCATCGCGCGTGCACTCGCGCCGCAGGTCGGCCAGGACGCGCTCCAGCAGCGTCAGTGCCCAGCGCCGATCGAACAGCTTCTCCGGGGCCAGGCCGGCCGACGGCTCCAGCGCGTAGCGGCTCTCGGCGGCCGCGGTGTCCAGGGAGATCGCCTTTCGGCCGCCGCCGCGCTTCTGCGAGCGGGCCCGGTCCCACTCGTTGGCCAGGAAATGGTTCAGCGAGGCGAGCAGGAAGGAGCGGAAGCGGCCCCGCGCGCGGTCCGCCACCCGCAGCGACTCCTTCTCCAGGAGCCGCGCGAAGAACTCCTGCGTCAGGTCCAGCGCCTCCTCGGCCCGGTAGCCCCGGCGGCGGACGTAGGTGTAGAGCGGGTACCAGTAGGTCTCGCACAGCGTCGCCAGGGCCGCCCGGGCGTCGGGCCGGCTGTCGCGGGCCGCGGCAAGCACGAGGCTCCAGCGCGTCGTGGCGAACGACCGCGGGCCGCCGGGGTCGGACTTGGAGGATCGATCGTCACTTGGCATGTGTGCAGATTACCTGTAGGCCGGGGCAAAGCCCCGGCATGTGATCAAGACCGCCGCCGTTCACGTGCCACGGGTTGCTTGTCAACCCGTGGTGACCGCGAGCTTCTTACCTTATGGCTTAACGCAATATGGAAATAAGGCCACGTCAATCACGGGTTGGCAAGCAACCCGTGGCACATCTCAGGATGCCGGGGCGGCGCCCCGGCCTGCCCCTTACGGCGTCGCCCGCGGCGTCATCGGCGCCTCCAGGTCTCCCGCCGCAAACTGGACCGCATCCAGGTAGAACCGCAGGATCGCGGGGTTCCAGTACAGTTCCGTGCGGTGGCCGAAGCCGGTGTTGAAGACGCGGCCCTTGCCGTACGGCTTCACCCAGGCCTGGGCGAAATCGTTGTCCTGCTGCACGACGCGGTCGAGCGC
>JAPLML010000323.1 GCA_026387055.1 Planctomycetota bacterium
GGGCAGTGTCTCAGTCCCAGTGAGGCCGGACACCCGCTAAGGCCGGCTACCCGTCATCGCCTTGGTGAGCCGTTACCTCACCAACAAGCTGATAGGAAACAGGTCGCTCACAGACCGACAGGCCCCGAAGGGTCCCCATCCGTTGACCACACCCTCCGTCGAGGACGTGGCATCATCTGGCATTAATCCGCCTTTCGACGGGCTATTCCAGTGTCCGCGGTACGTTACCTGTTTTGTACTCTCCCTTTCGCCACTAGCTTACCCCGCCTTGCGGCAGAATAAGCTCGTTCGACTTGCATGTCTCAACCACGCCGCCAGCGTTCGCTCTGAGCCAGGATCAAACTCTTCAATTGGATAGCGTTGGTCACAAGACACGAACTCATCGCTTCCGCGAGAGCGTGTCTTGTGTCTTTCAACACACCACTTGGCCGCGCCGACCGCTTCCGACCGGCGCCACCTGGACCTCCCTGCACCCCAGACGCCCGAAGGCATCCAAGGTGCGGGACACACTCCCGCTTTGCTTGGGCTCGAACTGTTCACTTGGCAAAGATCGCGCGGGCCTATCCGCCCTGTCCGACCAATCGCGAGACGCGGCATTATAACCCCTCTAGAGGGGCTGTCAACTACCCGCTCCCGCAATCTTTCACTTTTTTTTGGCCTCGGTGGCATGGACAGCGGCCGAGGTCCACGGCGTTGAACTTCCCGCAACACCATTTACTACTATAGCCCAACCCGGAGGGCATGTCAAGCTTTATTGTCCCGCCCACGAAGATTCCCGCCGCTCCGTTCGCGCCCGCCCCGCAATGGGTGGCACGGCCACGCGCCGTTGCGTGACCGTGCATCTCGGCCGAGCACGGCACGGCCACGCAACGGCGCGTGACCGTGCCACCCCCTCGCTGTTGTGGTCGGCGCCGAAACTCCTTGCCCTTCCGCTCCACCCGCATGTTATAATGCCCGCCGTCGAAGCACCGGACCCAACGCGGAGGCCCCTCATGCATATCGAAACATTGACGCTTGTCGCGCTCTGCCTTCTCCTGACGGGCAACCTTCTCGGCGCCGCCGAGGCCGCCGGCCCGAAGCCCGCCAGGATCCCCGTCATCCTCGACACCGACATCGGCGACGACATCGACGACACGTGGGCCCTGGCCCTGCTCCTGAAGTCCCCCGAGGTCGACCTCAAGCTCGTCGTCACCGACCAGGGCAAGGCCGCGTATCGGGCCAGGATCGTCGCCAAGTTCCTCGAGCGGGCCGGACGCACCGACGTGGCCGTCGGCCTGGGCACCCCCGTCGGCAACCTGGCCGACCAGGGCGGTGGCCAGACTCCGTGGGTCCAGGGCTACGACCTCAAGGCCTACCCCGGCAAGGTGCACGAAGACGGGGTGCAGGCGATGGCAGCCGGTCACGGTGATCGCCATCGGCCCCGTGCCGACGCTGGCGGCGGCGCTCGAGCGCCAACCCCAGATCGCCAAGCGCGCGAAGTTCGTCGGCATGCACGGCAGCGTCCGCCGCGGCTACGACGGCGCCAAGGACCCCGCCCCCGAGTACAACGTCAAGTGCAATCCCAAGGCGTGCCAGAAGGTCTTCACCGCCCCGTGGGACATGACCATCACGCCGCTCGACACCTGCGGCCTGGTGCAGTTGAAGGGCGACAAGTACGCCGCCGTCCGCGACTCGAAGGACCCCGTGGCGGTCGCCCTGATCGAGAACTACCGCGTCTGGGCCAAGAGCGGCGGCAAGCCTGCGGCGGCCGACACCGGCAGCTCCATTCTCTTCGACACGGTGGCGGCGTACCTGTCCTTCGCCGACGCGCTCTTGAAGATCGAGACCCTGGGCATCCGCGTGACCGATAACGGCATGACGGTCATCGACCCCGCCGCCAGGACCATGCGCGTGGCCACCGAGTGGAAAGACATGGCCGCCTTCGAGGACCTCCTCGTCAAGCGCCTCACCGGCAACCCGTAACGGGCCGGGCGCGGCCCGCCCGGGCGGGCCGCGTGAGTCGTTGGCTGCTGAGAGACACGCAATCACGCGCATCGCCCCTCGGTGTGTTCACCGGGGCTAATGGTCACCACGGACTGGCTGTCTCGCCGAGCAGCCGCGTCACCAGGTCGGCCATCGTCAACAGGTCCAGCGCATTGTGATGGACAATCGTCTGAAGCCGCCGCAGGGCGCGCACACGCTGGACGGCGTCGTCCCCGCGCCGGGCACGCACGAAATCGTGGTACGCGGCCGGGATGTCGCCGCCGGGG
>JAPLML010000568.1 GCA_026387055.1 Planctomycetota bacterium
CGCGGCGCCGAGGTCACCTTCACCCTCCAGAGCGGCGTGGGGGGCGTGTACGGCACCAAGTTCGACGACCTTAACGGCAACGGCCAGCGCGACGAAGGCGAGCCCGGCTTGGAGAACTGGCTGATCTACGCCGACCTCAACCTCAACGGCCAGCGCGACTTCGGCGAGCCCTACACCCTCACCGACTCCAACGGCGACTACGGCCTCGTGGGCCTCGATCTCGGCTACTACGCCGTGGCCGAGGAGCCCCAGGGCTACGCCATCCCGACCGTCCCGCATCCCGACGCCGCGATCGGCAATGTCGTTGTCCTCGACGCCAACTTCGAGGAGAGCGGCGACGGCTTCGTCATCGACAACACCGGCGCCACGGTTCCGGGCCTCTGGCACCGCTCGACGCGGCGCGGTGCCGACGCCGGCCACAGCCCCTCCCACAGCTTCTACTTCGGCCGCGACGCCGAGGGCAACTACGACGTCGGCGACACCGCCGGCCGCATCACCTCGGCGGGGATCAACCTGGCGACGGCCTCGTCGGCCACTCTCACCTTCGCCTACTTCCTGAACGTGGAGACGCCGACCACGTGGGACAGGGCCGAAGTCGAGGTCTCGACCGACGGCTCCATCTGGACGCGCGTGGCCTCGCGGCTCACGGGCGCCTGGCAGACGCTTCTGAACGACAGCGCGTGGCACACGTGCTCTGTCAATCTCAGCGCCTATCTCGGCCAGACGATCCAGGTCCGGTTCGTGTTTGACACCGTTGACGAGGGCGAGAACGCCTACGAGGGCTGGTTCGTCGACGACGTCCGCGTGACGGCCAACCTCCAGGCAGCGGGCGCCCTCGGCGTCCTCCTCGACGACGGCTACATGGCCGTGCAGGGCATCGACTTCGGCAACCGCCAGGTTATCGACGCCGGCCCGGACCAGATGGCGGTCGAGGGCGAGCCGGTCGACGTGAGCGCCTGGGTCGCGGACCTCCAGATCGCCCACCTCGTGAAGGACATCGCTCCCGGTCTTCTGCATTCCGATCCTTCCGATTTCGCGATCTATGACGGAGACCTCTACTTCGCGGCCAACGATTCCGCGAACGGCCGCGAACTCTGGATGTATGACGGCAAGAAGGTCCAGATGGTGGCGGACCTCATGCCCGGCTCCGATTCCTCCGTGCCGACCGGCCTGACGGTCTTCGGCAACCGCCTGTACTTCGCCGCGGACAACGGCACCGCCGGGCGAGAGCTGTTCGCGTTCGACGGCAAAGGGATCCAGTTGGTTCAGGACATCTACTCGGGGGCGACCGGCTCCGACCCGGCCAGCCTGTTCGTCTGGCAGAACAAGCTCTACTTCTCGGCCGCCACGTCCAAGTGGGGCCGGGAACTGATGGTCTTCGACGGCGTGAAGGTCGGGCTGGTGGCGGACATCTGGGTGGGAGGAGACTCCGACCCGTCCGACTTCGCCGACTACGCAGGCCAGTTGTACTTCGCCGCCACGGGCGCTGAGTTGGGCCGCGAGTTGTACCGGTACAACGGCACGAGCGTCAGTGGCGTGGCCGACATCAACCCTGGCGGGACAAGCTCCTCGCCCACGGACCTGGTGGTCTTCAGTAACGTGCTTTACTTCGCTGCGACGAATGCGACCGCCGGCCGCGAGTTGTTCT
>JAPLML010000300.1 GCA_026387055.1 Planctomycetota bacterium
CCCGCCAGCGGCGACGAGGTCAAGGCCCTCAAGATATCTCTGAGCAACGTGGAACTGGGCCTGGGCGACGGCACGACCGACTTCGTCCGCATCACGGACGGCGGCGGGTCGCTGGTCGCCCGCGGCAGCGAGGTTTACGGGCGGTTCACCGGTCTGGTGGCCGTGGACATTCCGCAGGTCACACTGACCGACGGCGCCGGCAACGGCATCCGCTTCACCGTGGCGCTCAACACCGGCACCGCCGACCGCACGCTGGACGGCGTGACGATCAAGCCCGGCCTGAAGTTGACGGCCAACGACGCGGTCCTCAACGTCGCGGGCCAGCAGATCAGCGGCAACTTCGCCATCGAGCAGACCAAGACTCCGGGCCCTGACGGCAACCTGGCCACCCCCGCCGACAACGGGAAGGTCGTCCGGATCGCCATCACCAACCTGGGTCTGAAGCTGGGCACGCCGGCGAGCCCGTTCGTCAATCTCCAGGGCGCCTCGGGCTTCCTGCTGATTTCCGACCAGGGCATCGCCGCCAAGATCGACGCGTCTCTTGGTCCCGGCACGTTCAATCTGCCGGGCATCGCGGTCAGCGCCACGTCGCTGAGCATCCAGATCAACACCAGCTCTTCGGCGGTGGATGAGACCTTCGTGACCGGCACCGACGCGCTGGGCGCCGACGTGACGCAGCGCGTCGAGCTCGCTGCCGGCCCGTTCGTCCGCATCGAGGTGCTTGGCGGCAAGCTAACGGTAGGCGGGGTTGACCTCGCCGGCAGTTTCGCGTTCGACCAGAAGAAGCGCGAGGACGGCGGCAGCGTCACGCGCATCGCGGTCACGGGCCTGGCGGTGACGGTCGGCGGCCAGTCGCTCTCCAACGGCGAAGGCGCTTTCGCCATCCTGCCGGCCGACCCGCTGGTGGCGGGCTCCGGCGGCATCGCCGGGTTCGCCTCCGGTCAACTCGTGCTGGGCGGCGGGGGGGTCAGCGGATCGGCCAGCGCCGGCCTGCGGATCAACAAGACCGGCCTGGAGGTCCACGAGTCGATCCAGGTCGGCGAGAAGACGCTTACAATCGACTTCGGGCCGGGCCAGGGCGACGTCCTGGAGATCTTCGCCAGCGACGTGAACCTGACCATCGCCGATTTTCTCTGCATCGAAGGCGGCTCGTTCAGCGACCAGACCGTCGGCAATCTCCGGACGATCAAGGGCGCAGCCAACCTGTTCGTGGGCCAGGGCCCGGCCACCATCAAGGACTCCGGCGGCAACTGGACCAACCTGGTCAACCCGGCCGCGCGCGGCATCCTGATCGAGAACGCGGTCTTCGAGGTCAAGCAGTTCAACGACACCACCCCGGCCACCTACGCCATGGGGGCCAAGGGCACGATCCACCTGCTGGGCATCCCCGGCGTCACCTTCAGCGGGACGGTCGTGGTCGAGATCAACACGACCGGCGTCCCGCAGGCCGGGACCCAGCTCGACGGCGACGGCAACCTGGTCCTGGACCTGGATGCGACGCAGGTGATTCGCGTTCGGGGCGACAACCTGAGCCTCGACGCCGGGGGCCAGACGATCTCGGGCAGCTTCGCCTTCACCCAGGAGACGCTGCCGTCCGGCGAGCGGATCCTCACGATCGATGCCAGCGACGTGCTGATGGCCTTCGGCGACGGCGACCGCGACGCGGCGTCGCCCAAGCGGGCCCCGGTCATTCTCCAGGGCAGCGGCGTCCTTCGGGTCGGGTCGGCAGGGATGGCCGGCATCATCGACGCCACCGCCAACGTGAACTTCCCGGGCTTCGGGGCGGCCGTCGGCATCACGGTAAAGGTCAACACCGCCGCCACCGCGGCCGACGTGGTGTACAACAGCCAGACCGTCACCCTGCCGGCAGGGCCGTACGTGCGGGCCGAGGTCAAGGGCGCCACCCCCGGTCAACCGGCGGAGCTGACCATCCTGGGTCAGACGCTCAAGGGCAGCTTCGTCTTCGAGCAGCTAACGGCCCTGTCCGCCGCGAATACCGCGGCGCCGAAGGTCGTGCGGATCGCCATGTCGGACGTCTCGCTGGACTTCCGGGCCGGCAGCGACATCGCCGCCCCAACCATCGTCATGCTCCGCGAGGGCAGCGGCTTCCTGATGCTGTCGCCGACGGGCATGGCGGGGCGGGTCGATGGCACCGTCACCATCGACCTGAGCGGCCTGGGCGTCAGCGGCGTCGAGTTCGACGGGACCTTCGGCCTGGCCATCAACACGGGGAGCACGTCGGTCGATCAGCAGATCACGATCAACGACCAGACGATCAACCTGTCGCTGCCGGCCGGGCCGTTCCTGCGAATCGAAGGCACGGGCGTGAAGCTATGGCTCTTCGGGCAGCGCATCAGCGGCGACTTCGCCTTCGAGCAGATCACCGACGCCGCCGGGCAAAG
>JAPLML010000564.1 GCA_026387055.1 Planctomycetota bacterium
GGGCGGAAGGCTCCAGCGGAGTTCCGCCAGCTTGAGGGGGTTCCTTCCGGCGCCCGTTCAGCGCCCCTTGTGGCTCGGCGCCCGGCCACCACGATGGCCCTGCGATCATAAGAACCGCAATGGCGCTGCAGACGAGAACCCCCGCCGCCACAAGAACCCATAGCCGTCGCGTGCGCGAAGGAGGGAGCCGGACGGTGGGAGGGCTCGCCAGGTCCTCCGGGCCTTTTGCAGAGTTGCCGCGATTCTCAATCGCCAGCACCTCGGTCCATGCACTTCGCTGACGAGGGCCCTCAGGGCCTCCTCTCGGGCAGGCTCGCTGGCCCGGGCGCCGCCCCGGCCTTGCCGGCGCCCTGGGTGAGGGTCAGGAGCTGGTCCACGGGGACGTTCTCGAAGACGTCCACCCCGCCGCCGATCCAGCGCACCTCGATGCGGTCGATGCGGTTGTGCTTTCCCAGCCCGAAGTGAAGCTGCATGCCGAAATGGCTCTGGTACCCCTGGCCGCTGTGCACCTCGTCGACCTGGGTCAGGTCGCCCGCGACCACCTTGACCCGCGCCCCCACGCCGAACCGGTTGCCCTTGGGGCTCCGCAGGTCGATTTCAATCCAGTGATTGTCATTCTTCGAGACGTTCTTCAGGAGGGTGGGAGGCCGGCGCGAATTGAGAATCACCACGTCCATCCGGCCGTCGTTGTCCAGGTCGGCCAGGGCCACCCCGCGGCCGACGAGTTTCAGGCCGGCCACGCCGCACTGATTCGAGACGTCAACGAACTTGCCGTTGCCCGTGTTTCGGAGCACGACGGGGGCCGCCAGATACGACGTCGTATCATCGTAGAGTTGAACGTTGTCGTCGATGTGCCCGCAGGCCATGAAGAGATCCTTATGCCCGTCGTTGTCGAAGTCGGCAAAGCCGTTGCCCCAGGTCACGCAAGGGCGCGTTCCCAGGCCGCCTCCGGTCTGGTGCGTCACGTCCTCGAGAAGCCCGCCGCCAAGGTTCCTGTAAAGCGTGGCGCCCTCCCCCTGGAAGGCCGTGACGTGGAAGTCGAGCCAGCCGTCGTTGTCGAAGTCGCCGCAGGCGACCCCCATGCTGCCTTTGCGGTTGCCGTCGAGGCTGTAGGCGACGCCGCTCGCCAGCGCCACCTCCTCGAACTTGCCGTTGCCGAGATTGCGGAACAGGAAGTTCGGCCACTCGTCGTTGGCGACAAAGATGTCGGTGCGGCCGTCGTTGTCGTAGTCGGCGGCTACGGTCCCCATCCCCGCGCCGAGGTTGGCGCCGATGCCCGATTCCTTGCTGATGTCCGCGAACGTGCCATCCCCCTTGTTCCGATACAGGGTGTTGACGTGGCGCGGGTAATCGCGAGGCCCCGAGTAAACGGGATGTCCCTTCAGGGCTCTCGGGACGTGGATGTCGTAGGACCACGTGACGTAGTGGGAAACGAAGAGGTCCAGCCAGCCGTCGCCGTCGATGTCGAGGAAGTTCGTCCCCGCCCCCACCTTGTCCGGGCAGGTGACCCCGGCCTCCTTGGCCACGTCCGTGAACGTGCCGTCGCCGTTGCTCCGGAAGAGGACGTTCGGGCCGTAGTTGTTGACGTAGATGTCGAGCCGGCCGTCATTGTTGTAGTCGCCGATGGCCACCCCCAGCCCGTATCCCGTGCTGCCCACCCCGGCCTGGTCCGTGACGTCGGTGAACTTCAGTCCGCCGTCGTTGCGGTAGAGCCTGTTCTTGGGGAGCACGTCCATTCTCATCCCCCGCAAGGGCGTTCCGGTCAGGAAGTAGATATCCTGCTTCCCGTCGTTGTTGTAGTCAAAGACGGCCACCCCAGAGGCCATCGGCTCGAACACGTACCGTGTGCCGGAACCGCCGTCCGTGTGGACGAACGTGATGCCCGTCATCGCGGTCACGTCCTGAAACTGGATCGGGCCTTCCGTGTTCGGCGCCGGGCCGGCCGCCAGGCAAGTCAGCGCCAGGACCAGGCCGATACGCCGGAAAGGCCGCGCTTGGCCGTCACGCATCGCCGTGCCTCACTTCTTTGGGTCGGGGGGCTTCAGGTCCTTGCGGGTCGTCGTAGCGCCGGGTTCAAGATCGAGGGTGCGCCGGACCGCCTCGCGGGCGCCGTCGAGGTCGCCATTCCGCAGACACGCCTCGCCAAGAAGGGAGTAGTTCGGCGCCGAGGGCTCCAGTTCGACGAGTTTCTGCGCCAGCGCCTTCGCCTCGGGTTGTTTCTGCCTCCGCAGCAGCAGCTGAATCAGGCGGGGGTACAGCGACGGATCCTCCGGCGCCAGCTCCAGAGCCTTCCGGAAGGCCTCCTCCGCGGCATCCAGTCGCTGCAACTCTGTAAGCAAGATACCTGTATGGTGATGGTACGAGGCGTTGCCCGGAGCGATCTGCCGGAGCTGCTCGCAGAACTCCAGGGCCTCCGGCAGGCGCCCGCCCCGCCGGTACAGGTCGGCGAGCGCCTGGCGGGACGGGCTGTCCCCCGGGTCGACCGAGGCGGCCCTTCGCCAGTGTCCCTCGGCCTCCTCGGGCCTCCGATAGTTGGCATACAAGGTGCCCGCGTCGACGTGAATCCAGGCCAGGATGAGAGTCATATCCCGCCGCGCGTCCGGCCCTCGCGACACGTTCTTGTTCGCCTGCTCTTCCCGGTCTCGGCGCACCCGGAACTCCTCCGTGTAGTCGCGGGCCTTGTCGGCTTGTCCGAGTCTCGCGCAGACCGACGCGAGACCGTAGTAGGGCTGCGACGACTCGGGCTTGATCTCCATCGCCTTCCGGTAACACTGTGCCGCCTTCTCGTATTCCTTCTGCCGGAAGTAGACCTGCCCCAGCAGGAAGTGGTAGTGACTGCTGCGGGGGGAGAGTGCGACCTCCTTCTCCAGCGCGGCGGCGGCCTCCGGCAGTCTCCCCATCTCCATGAGGACCTCGCCGGGAGCGCCGTACAGGCCGGGCAGAGTCGGGTTGATCTCCTGCGCCTTCCGCCACAGGTCCAGGGCCTTCTCGGGATCCCCGTTCACGTCGGCGACCGCGGCCTGCCCGAGATAGGCCTTGACATCCCGGGGATTTTGCTCGAGGCACTTTTGCCACCACTTCGCCGCCTCGGCGGTCTCGCCGAACTGTATGTGGAGGGTCCCCATCAGGCTCGTGGCCTGCGAATCCGCCGGGAAATCCTGCATCAACTGCCGGACGACGGCGAACGCTTCCTCCTTCAGGGCCTGTATGGCCGCCGCCGGCGCGCCCCCCGGTTGGGGTTCGGCCGCTTGCTTCACGGGTGGCGTGGCGGGAAGCTCCGATGTGCCGGCGGATGGCCCCCGGGGCGTCCTCGGCTCGGGCAAGTCCTCTCGCGGCTCGGCGCTTGGCCACCAGGACGGCCCCTTGATCATAAGGACCGTGAGGGCGCTGAAGATGAGAACCCCGGTAATCACAAGAACCCGTGTCCGCCGCGCGCGCGATGCCGGAGGCCGGACCGGGGGAGGGCTTGCCTGGTCCGCTGGGCCTTCTGCGAAGCGGCCGCGATTCTCCATCGCCAAAACCTCGTCCACGCACTTCCGGAAGTGTGCCAACGCCTAAGCCGGCGATGTGAAGGAGAGAAAGTGTCCCCCCTACGGCCTGGGGGTGCGCTAAAGTCTAACGCATGATCGGCCTCAAGGCAAGTCGGCCTGCACAAGAAATGCGCCGTGGCCTTTACTGCTACAATGCCACTTCGCGCGGCGGGTCTCCCGACCCGCCGCGGTCGCCGCGGCGACCGTTATCTCGCCGCCCGGGGGCAATTGCCGCGCGGTGGGTCAGGAGACCCACCGCGCACGAGGTTAAGTGGCGTTGTAGTATTTACCGCCCCCCCACGGGCCGCGTATTGTACCGCTGCCGATACGCCCGCGTCTTTGGCGTGTCCGGGTAATGCTCGTCGGCCCCGTACGGGTAGCCGCTCATGCTGTGGAAGGGAAGCGGTTCCACCGTATCGGGATAGCCGGTGTACAGATCCATGTCCTTGCAGTAGCTGTCGGCCTTGAGGACGAACGTGCGCCGTCGGCCCTCCGGGACGGGGCCGAAGGCGCCGACCGGGAATCGCAGGGTGAGTTCCTCACCGGGCCCCATAATGACGTAGCAATCGTCGGCGGCTTCCAGCAGCTCGGCGACCTCGCCGAAGCGTGTGTATTGCCCCTCCAGCAGCTTCCAGGCCATCGTCCGGTCCAGGTTGCCGTAATCGTAGAGGTTGGGCTGGCGCCCGTCGGGGGAATACTCCCGAGGGTATCCCAGGACATGCAGATCGGCGTTTTTCACGGAGACTTCCTTCAGCGACAGCGGCTCGTTGCCGCGGTGCACGGCAAGGAAGAGGCGGTCCCAGTACAACTCCATGTTGGTCGAGATCCGAATCTTCCGGTCGGTGGGCAGGACCTTCCCCGTAACGTCGAGCGTCATCATATGTTGCAGGCCGGCGGGGTACCCCGCCTCGTGGAACACTTCCACCCATTGGCCGCCGCGCAGGACGTGGATACTGGGCGCCTTGACCCGCCCGCCGGCCTGGCCTGCCGCGTAGCTCGTCGACGAGTAGCCATATTCGACCCAGCCGTACAGGAACAACACGAGTCGGGCGTCCGCCGGCACGGCTTTCAGGCGGTCGCCGAAGTCGAGTTCGACGTAGTGGTCTTCGGCCAGCCCCGTGAACCGTTCGTCCAGGCGGGTGGCCCCGGCATAACGTCGATCGACCCGGCGCAGGGAGTCGGTCACGTCGACGCCGCGATGGTCTACCGCGCGCACGGGCTCGATCGGTTCCCTGATACAGAAGATCTCAAACGGGGGCGGCGGAACACTAATGGCCATCATCTCATGCGGATACACTTGGGTCCCCAGAGGATGATCCACCGCTATCAGCTTGGCCTCGTCAACGTAGACCACTTCCTCGAGCGGTTCGAGGATCTGGAGAACGTAGTCGCCGCCGAGCGGCGCCAGGGACGGCAGGGACAGGTATTCCGTCGGGTCCGGCGGGGCGTAGGCGCCCGGGGCAACGAGGTATCCGAGCCCGCCCACGCCGCCGAAGTCGGCGACAAACTCGAAACGCGAGCCATCCCAGGCAAAAAGCGCCGGGCAGGACGAGGTCTTGCGCGACAGTTCGCCGATCCGCACCACCCGATCGCCGGCCAGTTCCAGTTCGGCCTGGAGCACGGCATCGGGCCACAGGATCCGCAGCCAGTCAACCTTGGTGTGGTCTCCGAGGCCGGCGTGGAGGCGGTACGGCGGCATGGCCACCGGCCCGGACGGTACCCCCACGACGAACTGCTGGACGACCTGGCCGGCTTTGATCTCCACGCGGGCGCCGATGGCGGAGAAGTTGGAGCGAGACTTCCTGTCCTGCGTGCGGGTCCCGCCCAGGTCCAGTTGGATCCAGTGGCCGCCGGGCGTTGCGTTCTCGATCAGCATAGGCTTCTCGCCGGTCGGGGCCAGGAGGACGTCGCACCGGCCGTCGCCCGTGAAGTCCGCCACCACGCCGCTCGCGCTACCCCGAAAGCGGATGGCGCCCAGGAGGCTGCCGGGATCGAGTTCGGCCGCATCGAGGAAACGGTTGCGCGGCCAGTCGTTGATCAGGAGCACCGGGCCGCGCGAGCCGTCCCGCCGGTACGCGTCGGCGATCACGATGTCCAGGTTCCCGCTGTTCGCCATGTCGGCGAACTGCCCGCCGGTGCCGCCCAGTTGGGCAAAACGGCTCGCGAAGCGGCGGTCTTCCTCGAACCGGAAGCCGCCCCGGTTGATGAAGAGATGGACCTCTTTTCCGGTGAACACCAGCAGGTCGCGGCGCCCGCTCTTGTTCGGGTCGCCGGACGTTGCACTCACCACGCCTCGCACGGTAAGCCCGGTGGCTGTGGCGTCGAGCATGTGGTACTGCCCGGCCCGATCGTTGACCCAGGCGATCGGCGCGCCGCCGTTGGCAGGGAAGAGGATCAGGTCGAGGTCCCGNNNCGTCGAAGTCATCACACACGACAAAGGCTACCGGCGTGTCGGGCAGCGCAAGACCGATTCCCGCTGCAATGTCCGTGAAGGAGCCGTCCCCGTTGTTTCGGTATACGCTGCTTGCGGCCGCCCCGGAGTTGCCTGTTGGCGGAACGGAACCGCTCCTGAGCCGGAAGGCCAGGAGATCCAGGTCCCCGTCGCTGTCAATGTCCACCAGCCGGGCACACGACGTAAGCACGTCAGGCCCCGCGACCCCAGGCGAGATTTCCTTGTTGAACCCGCCTTCCCCGTCGTTCTTCAGCAAGACGTCAGGCCCCGCGCGGCCGAGCCACAGGTCGGTGTGGCCATCGTCATCGATGTCGCCGAAACAAGGTGCGACACCCCGCCGGGCAATCGTGGGGCCGGCCTTGAACCGGCCCGAGCCGTCATTGAACCATATCGAGGCGGCCCCCTCCGCGCCCATCCCGGTCAGGCACACGTGAAGCTTGCCCTTGATTTCCACGGCGGCCATGCCGGGCAGGTCCACAGATCCGCCGGTCCATTTCCAGGGAACCGAAGTCGCGTCCAGGAACTTGATCTCGGGCGAGAACACGACGCGCCGCCGCGGCGCCGGCTGGAGTGCAGGGAGGGGGAGGCTGTCGGGGCCAAGGGCGCAGGAATACTTGCCTACGGTTCCGTAGGCTTTCTGGACGACAAAACTCCCGCCGGTGAGTTCTTCCGCACTGAGCGCCCTGAATCGCTGGAAAAGGGCCTGAGCCTTGTCTTGCCGGTTGGTCCGCTGGTATTGAAGCGCCAGGCGGTACACGGCCGAGATGAAGCCCGGGTCGAGCGCGATGACCTTCTCGAGCATCTTCGTGCCCTCTTCATGGCGGCCCAGGCTGAGAAGGGCCTCGCCGCACTTGTAGACGACGTAAGGGTCTTCGCTGTTGACCTTGTAAACCGCCTGAAAGTGGTCGAGGGCCTTTTCGTTGTCGCCAAGGTGCTGGTAATAGAGCCCGAGGCAGAAGCGGGCGGGCAGGTGATGGGGCTCCGACGCCAGGAGGGCCTCGAAGACCTGGCGCGCCGAGTCCAGGTTCTTCTCCGCCCCCTGCTGTCCGTGCATGTTGAAGTACGCGAGGCCGAGGTTGAATCGCGCCGCCGCCCAATCGGGGGCGAGACGCAGGACCGTCTCGAACGCCTTGGCCGCCTCGGTGTAGGCGTACTGCTCCAGGAGAGCCGCCCCGCGGTTGAACTCGGCCAGGGCTTTGGCTTGAGGGCCGGAGAGGACCGCCGGGGCGCCGGTCCGCTGCTCCTGGGCCTTTGAGGGCGCCGCGCCCCCGCGCTCCTGAGAGGCTTGCTCTCCACAACCTCCGAGCAAAACGACTGTGCCGAGCAGACAGGCGCCGATCCGGGGCGCGAGGTCGCCGCGGCGAGCGATCCTCGCGGGGCCAGAACCAGGCCGTCCCGACCGGGGCTTCATGCCACTCTCCTTATGAAGGGGCTTGCCCGAATTTCGATGGCCTGCGGCGCGGCGCCAGGCGCCAGAGTGGGCCGATGGGCTCTCGAAGCGAGGCGTAGTGTCGAGGTGGCGTCGGCCCTGTCGCCGCGGCGACCTCCGATCCGGCCTCTATCTGCGCCGCAAGACGGGTTTCCGCAACTGTTTTCTTTGGGCGGAACGTAATCCCTTTCGGGTGGCATGGCCACGCGCTGTGTATGTGTTTGGCGTGGGTGGCACGGTCACGCGCCGTTGCGTGACCGTGCTTGCTCCCCCACGTGACCATGCACGGCCACGCAACGGCGCGTGGCCGTGCCACCCGGCAATCGGGTATGACGCCAAACACGTACCGCGCTGTTACGTGGCCATGCGCCCCGAAGTTCGCAGGAACATGGCCACGCAACGGCGCCGGCCGCGGCGGGCAGGCTGTGGCCATGCCACCCGAAACTGGATTACGGCAAATCCTTTGTGGCGGTTGCATTGCGGCCCTGATTCGGTATCCTCACGAAGACGAGTAACCTCTGGCTAAGGGCCATCGCCATGAAGAGGTTTGTGTGGGTGCCTGTCTTGATCCTCCTGCTCAGCCCGGGATGTTCCCTCCAACAGGAACAGCCCGGCGCCGGGATCGTGCTGGAGGTGGCTGTCTTCGAGGGGGGCTATGGCATCGAGTGGCACAAGAGCGTCGCGCGCCGCTACGAGCAGCAGCACCCGGGGATTCGCATCAACCTGTGGGGGGACCCTCGCGTGGACGAGAAGCTCAAGCCGCGGATCCTCCGGCGCAGCCCCCCCGACCTCACCAGCTGCACCCTGCCGGTCTGGAAACTGATCGTGGCGGGCAAACTCTATCCGCTCGACGAGGCCCTCGACAGCCGCGCCTACGGACAGGACATCACGTGGCGGCAGTCGCTCGTGCCGGGCATCCTCGATGACTTCCGGTACGGCGGCAAGACCTATGCCGTGCCGAGCAACCAGGGCGCGTGGGTCTGCTGGTACGATGCGCGGCAGTTCCGCCGGCACGGCTGGAAACCGCCCCGGACGTGGCGCGAGTTCACGGCGCTCTCGGAGCAAGTCAAGGCGGCGGGCGTCGCGCCGTTGGCCTTCCAGGGCAAGTATCCGACCTATGCCTGGGCCACCTTGCTGTCGCTCTATCAGCGTCTCGTGCCGCTCGAGCGCTGGTACGCCATGCAGGACCTTCAGCCCGGAGCGTTCACCGACCCCGACTTCATCCAGGCGGCGAGGTTGCTCCAGGAGATGGCCACCCGGTACTACCAGCCGGGGGCGCTCGCGATGACTCACACGGAAAGCCAGATGGAGTGGGTGAACGGGCGCGCCGCGATGGTCTTCTGCGGCCTCTGGCTCAAGAACGAGATGAAGAACGCCATCCCGGCCGGCTTTGAGATGGCCTGTTTCCCCGTGCCGATCGTGGAGGGCGGCAAGGGCAACCCCCGGGCCGTCTACAGTTGGGGCGCCGAGACCTTCTTTGTCTTCGCCGACGCCAAGCACCCGAAAGAGGCGGCGGACTTCCTCAAGTTCATGCTGAGCCTCTCCAGCGCGCACGACTACGTCCAGCGCCTCGACACGCTGTCGCCGGTCAAGGATTGCGTGAAGGGGGTTCGCATCTCGCCCGAACTGCAAAGCGCGGTGGACGTGCTCGACCAGCGTTCCTGCCTCTTCTCCGACCGCCTGGCCGACCTCTACCTGGAGTTCAGCAGGACGGCGTTGCAGCAATCGCTGGCCGACTTGATGTCGGGCAAGATGACGCCGGAGGCGTTTGGCGCGCGGCTGGAGGCCGCCATCGAAGACGTGCGGCGCAACCCCGAGATCTACAAGCCCCCGGCGCGAGGGGTCCCCACGCCATGACGAAGCAGCGGCAACAAAGGCTCTTCATTCTGACCTTCCTCGGGCCGCCGCTCGCGCTCTATGCCCTCTTCGTGCTGCTTCCGGCCGTCAACGCCTTCCGCTACAGCCTGCTGCGATGGGACGGCCTCGGCGCGCCGGAGTGGGTCGGCCTCGGGAACTTCCGCAAGTTGCTCTCGGGGAGTTCGGACTTTCTGTCGGCCATCGGCCATAACCTCTTCCTGACTTTCGTCCCGGGCGTCCTCATCCTTGTGCTCGCGCTTTTCTTCGCCTACATGGTTCACCAGCGTATCTGGGGCGCGCGCCTGTTCCGGGTGGCCTTCTTCTTTCCCAACGTCATCAGTTCCGTCGCCATTGCGCTGTTGTGGGTTCTCATCTACAGCACGACCGACGTGGGGCTTCTGAACAACCTGCTGAAGGCGCTGGGCCAGAAGGAGCCGATCGCCTTCACCGAAAGCAGCCGCCTGCTTTGGGCCATCGTGCCGATGAGCGTCTGGACCGCGACGGGGTTCTTCATGGTGCTGTTCCTGGCGGCCATGGAGAATATCCCGGAGACCTACTACGAAGCGGCGAAACTGGACGGGGCGACGTCCGGCCGACAGTTCTGGCACATCACCCTCCCCCTCATGTGGGACGTGCTGACGATCGGGATTATCTTCCTGGTGGTCGGGGGGCTGAAGTTCTTCGACGCCATCTGGGTGATGGAGAACGGCCGCCCGTCGCCGGCTACGCACACCATGTCCACGCTCATGTATTCAAAGGTGTTTGAGCAATATGACGTGGGGCACGGGACGGCCATCGCGGTGCTGCTGTTCCTGCTGGTGCTGGCGGCCACGCTGGTCAGTCTGCGGTTGCTGCGCCGAGAGAGGATCGAATACTGATGGGGCGCCTGGTGCACAAGATCGGCGGCGGCCTGCGTTACGCCGTTCTGGCCGCCTGGCTGGTGGCCGTCCTCTTTCCGATGATCTGGCTGCTCTACACCAGCGCGAAGAGCACCCAGGAGATCTACCAGAACCCGTTCGGCCTTCCGAAACTCCTTACGTCGCCCACCGCCGAGAACGCCGCGGCGCTGGTCGCCAACTACCGCAAGGCGTGGGTGGAGAGCCATTTCAGCCGTTACTTCCTCAACAGCCTGGAAGTCGTCAGCCTGAGCCTGGCGCTGATCCTGCTGCTGGGAAGCATGGCGGCCTACGTGCTGGCGCGGTTCGACTTCGTGGGCCGTCGCCTGATCTACTACGTTTTCCTGAGCGGCCTGCTGATACCGATGCAGCTCATCCTCATCCCGCTGTTCTTTCAGTTCTCGGACATGAGCGAGGGGCTGACGGGCCTGCTGGCGCCGCCGGTCCGGGCCATGGGCCTGGGCGACCTGACCGTCTCGCTGCACGACTCGCACGCCGGGCTGATCCTGATCTACGTTGCCGCGAGCCTGCCTTTTACGGTCTTCACGCTGACCGGTTTTTTCCGCACGCTGCCCGGCGAAGTGCGCGAGGCCGCGATGATGGACGGCGCGAGCGAGTACCGCATCTTCTTCTCGGTGATGATGCCGCTGGCCAAGCCCGGCCTCGTCACCGTCGCGATCTTCAACTTCCTGGGCCTGTGGAACGAGTACCTCTTCGGCCTGGTGTTCCTGAGCAGCGACCACCTGAAGACACTGCCCCTTGGGCTGGCGAGCATCAGCATGCAGGCCCAGTACAAGAGCGACTTCGGCCTGCTTTTCGCCGGGCTGGTGATCGCCATGCTGCCCACGCTGGTCGTCTACCTGATCCTCCAGGAGAAGCTGACGAAGGGCATCACCGCCGGCGCGATCAAGGGGTGAAGCTTCCCGGGCCTGCGGTTCTTGCGACGCCGGTTGCTCACCAGCGGAAGAAGCGATACGGGTCATCCCATTCCTCGGGCGGGTCGAGGTAGAGGCCGTCGAGCCAGCGTTTCTCCGCCTTCGCGGCATCCACGGGACTGTTGAAGCGGGCGAGGACCAGCGGAGAGCCGGCGACACCCATGCCTGCCAGCGGACGCAACTCCACGAAGCAGAGTCCGCAGATTTTGCCGTTGTAACTCAGGGTTCTCTCCTTCGCTTTCTCATGCCGGCAGCGCCGCCGCCGCCAAAAGAAGCCCCAGGCCCACGAGAAATAGCAGCAGCATCACGATGGATAGCAGCACCCCCTCTGTAGACAGCACAAATCCCACGGGAAACAGCAGCATCACTAGGGGATACAACAGCCCCACGAGAAACAGCAGGCCCCCCCATGCCGCCAGTTGTTGCTTCCGCAAGGTAGCGTTGCGCTGTTCGGCACCCGTGGAGGGGCGGCCCGTCTTAGTAACGGGTGGCGCCAGGCGGCCTGTCTTCGTGCTGGCCTTGAGCGGCGGCCACCGTTCCAGGAAGGCCCGCGCCTCCTCCAACCTTTCTCTTCGGGTGCTCATAACTCGCTCCTTTCTCTAGACCAGTCTGCGCGGCGGCAGGGGAATCGGCCTGCCCTGTGGACGCCTGGCGTGCTCGCGCGCACGGGTCATGGTGAGCCATCCGCAGCCAGAACAGCCCATGATACGAGTCTGTGGTGCTCGCAGGACGGTGCGCGCAGAATTCAAAGCACCGGTTGCGGCACGACTCGGTAGTATTCTATGCCGCCCGCTTCCATTTTACATATAAGTCCTTTGGCCCAGCGCGGGTTCTGTCTTTCGCTAACTTCATCGGGCTTCGGCACCGGAACGAGCCTATAGTCCACAAGGGCGAAAGACGAGCCGAGGGCTTTTGCGAACTGTTCGCGCGTCAGCGGTTTGTAGACCCTGAAACTCTGGAGGGTGTTTGTCGCGCCGATCGGCGTGTCGTAAGTATATGTCCCCACATAGAGTAAGTCGATCTTGTCGGGAAAATCAGCGCCGTCGACGAGCCGAGCGGTATCAAGGCCCTTCACGTGAAAAAGCACCTCTGGTACGGATAGCCCCGCGGCGGCGATGGAGCCCCACGCCGAAGCGGGACCGCTGCCCCCGCCTATTATCCGCCCCTGACTGGCGGCCCTTCTTACCAGGGCTTCCTCCTTGCCCAGCACTTGAAAGACCTCAGAATGCGCAGGTGCGGTGCGCAATTCGGTGCCGGGTGTGGGAGGTTCCTTGCCCTGTACTTGCAGGCCGTGCAGCCGGGCCAAGCCCACATCGACGTACTTGCCATCCACGCAGGCAATCTTGTTGCTGAATCTCGCATACATCGCCTCAAACCACATCTCGTTCCGGGGCTTGCCCTTGTACGTACAGCCGTCGGAAGGTTTCGGCGCTTGCGCGGCCGGTTGGGGGGCGTTTGCGTCCGCAGGTTGCGGCGGAGCTTTCTCGCCGCTCATTGCAGCTGAAACGCGAAACAGTACCGCAGCCGAAAGGACAAGCCCGAGTTGCATGATACGATTCATGGTAGTTCTCCTCGCCTGTGCCTTTTTCAACTTCTCATTTCGTGTTTCCATGTCTCTTACTCCTTTTTCTAGACCAGTTCGCGCGGCGGGAGGGGAATCAACCACCGCTCTCTCTTTTTCTCCAGAGCGGACCGCCGCTTCTCCCGCTGCCAGTCCGCCGACGGCTCTCCCGGGTTCACGCCAGAGTGCGAATACTTGCCGTCCCGCGCCTCACGCATGGCGTCAAGAACCTTGGTCTATTCCTTGGCGTCCGTGGCGATGCACTTCAAAGTCTCTTGGTAATTTCTCTCTTCAGACCACAACAATACGCGCGCACCTATTGCGATCATACCCGCAACAAGGAACACCACAAACACAAAGGGCCGCAGAGGATCTTTTGCAGCAGCACGACGACTCTGTTCATCCCCTGTTTTCATGGTTTTCCTCCTGGCGCTGATTGGAAGAGACACCACCAGTCCTCAAACTCCTTAAAGGTGAGGATGACCGCCGCGGCGCCGCCCGCTCGACGTATCTTGTCGAGTTCGTATTGCTGGAGCTTTGACGGCTCCGGGTCCACCCCCCTCAGTTCCAGCGCGAAAAACCGTCCGTTCCAACAGCCCACCACGTCAGGCAGCCCCGCCCTCTGAAAAGGACTGCTGTGCAACTTCAGCGCCCATCACTCCGGCGTGCTAGTCAGGCGCTCCTGGACCCGTTTTTGCAGCGCTTGTTTCCTTGCCATTTCCGATTCTCCTTAGCTTGGGGGCCTGCCAGTACCGCGTCGGATTCGACGCGGGCGCCGTTTTCACGACGCGCAGGCCCACGACCTTGAAAATCTCGAACAACACCTCCTCCTTGAGACCGCGGGCGCCGCGCAGCCAGCCGCAGATCGCGTCCGGGGTGCGCGACCCGACACGCATCGACAACCAGTAGGGCGTGCGACCCAGTTCCTCAAGCCGCTCCCGCACCAATGGCCTGAAAGTCATCCTCGTTTTCATCTTTCCTAACTCCTCCCCAGAGGCCCATAATTTCTTTCCCACGTCCACGGACAGCGAACCGCTCGGCGCGCCCCACAGGACGCGCTCTCGCGCGCGGCGGGTCAGGAGACCCGCCGCGCGACGTGGCGTTGTGGTCAGAAGAGTAAGGAATCCTGCCGCCACGGCTGTTCTCCCGCCGTCTCCACCCACGAGGCGCGACACTACGTGGCGCGGCCGAGCTCGCGGACGTACTGGGCGTTGGCGCGGATCTCGTCGAAGAACCGCGGGTACATGCCCACGATCACGCCGTCCGTGGGCTTGATGTGCTGGAAGGCGAAGCGGAACGCCTCCTGCACCATCGGCTGGCTCGCGCACATCCGGCCGGCGGCCAGGAGCTTGAAACCCAGCCCCGGCTGCTACACCTGGCGGACGAGCGCGGTCATGGCCTGCGGGTCTGCGGCGTAAAACGGGTAGCCCACGTGAAGCGTGTCCGAGGGCCCGGCTTGCTTCCGCGTGAGGAAGTAGAAGCAGGTCATGAACAGGTCGACTTCCCATCCTTCGTCGGCGATCCGCTTGATGCAATCCGGATTATGGGCCGACACGCCGGCCAGCACGCCCCGGTCGTGGGCCTCCTTGACGTAATCGTGCACCTCCTGGCTCTTTCCTTCGGCGAAGAGCTTGTCGGTTGCGCCGCCGTGGTGGACCATGGCGATCGGCTGCGTGCTCTCGACGAGCGCGCGGATGCCGGACCGCCCGGAGTCGAGGCCGATGAACTGCATCTTCGATCCCCGCTCGCGCACGGTCCGCAGCACTTCGGCCGTCTTCTCGCCGAGGGAGAACTGGTGCGTGTTGATCCCCTCGCGCTCGCAGTTGAGCAGGAACTCCACGGTTCGCTCGGCGGTGAAGTACTCCTTCATGTGCTGGTCCGTGTGGGGGCCAAGGTAGGAGTAGCCGCCGATGGGGTTCCAGCCGGCTATCAGCCGCGTCACGCGGCGAGAGCCGAGGGCGATGGTCGGCAAAGGCGCGGGGGGCGTGGCCGGCTGTTCACCCGCCGCCGACGGGTCTGCCCCGGCCAGCCCTGCTGCCGCCGCGGCCGTGGCAAGCTGCGCGAGGAACTGTCTTCGCCCGGTCCTCTTCGTGTCGCACCGTTTTCCCGGCATCGCACAGTCCTCCCAGATCCGCAAGGTTGGCATGCCCGCCGCGCCAGACGACATATAACAGCCGAACTCGCGTCGGCCCCTGGCTCAGGATACCCCAGACGGCCGCCCCGAGCAAGCGGGACCTGCTTGGACGGCGTACCCTCTCACGGGTGGCATGGCCACGCAAAGGCGCGGTACGTGGTTAGCGTACCCCGGCAGGTGTGGCACGGCCGGCTTGTCCGGCCGTGGGGAATGTGGCCGGCGCTCTGCCACGGCCGGACAAGCCGGCCGTGCCCCACCTCCTATCGGGACAATGGCACACTCGCTAAACACATACAAGGCGCGTGGCCATGCCACCCGAAACTGTGGGATTGCGCTTGGACGGCGACAGGCGCGGTGGAACGGGGCGAGAGCGTCCGCCGAAGCCTTGCAAGGCCACGGCCGAACAACGATAATCGGCGACCTGAAGGCCAGGGCACGTCTGGGCCAAGACGATTGAGAGGATTCCGGATCAAGGAGCCATGCCATGACAGACGAGATCTGCCGTCGCGATTTCCTCAGGATCGCCGGTGCGTTGGGAGCCGGCATCGGTTGGGCGGGCGCCGGCGTGCCCCGCCTTTGGGCCGGCGAGTACGGCAACGGGGCCCCCAACGCCGAGAAACTCGGCTGGCGGGTGGCCTGCTGCGCGTACACGTTCAACCAGTTCACGTTTTACGAGGCCCTGGAGCGGACCGCCTCGCTCGGCGTGAAACTCGTCGAGGGCTTCTCCTGGCAGCCGCTGAGCAAGGAACAGGCCAAGGTCCAGACCAACGAAACGATGCCCGCCCCTCTCGTCAAGGAGGTCAAGACGCGGCTGGCCGATAGCGGCCTGAAGCTCGTCGGCTGCTACATGGCCGAGATGCCCAACAAGGAGGACGTCTGCCGCAGGAAGTTCGACTGGGGAAAGGAACTGGGGGTCGAGTACTTCGTCACCGAGCCGCCGCTGGACGCCTTCGGCATGTTGGAGAAGCTTTGCGATGAGTACAAGATTTGCATCTCTATCCACAACCACCCCAAGCCAAGCTCGATTTACTGGGACCCGGAGACGGTTGTGAAGGCCGTCAAGGGCCGCACCACGCGCCTCGGCGCCTGCGCCGACACGGGGCACTGGGTCCGCTCCGGGCTCGATCCCGTGGAGTGTGTCAGGAAGCTGGAGGGCCGGCTGGTCAGCTTCCACCTGAAGGACATCACCGAGGTCGGCAAGGTGGACGCCCCCGACGTCCCCTGGGGCGAGGGCAAAGGAAACATCGAGGGGGTGCTCAAGGAAGTGCATCGGCAGCGGGCCAGGCTCGTCTTCGGCATTGAGTACGAGCGGCACGGCGAAACGCGGCCCGACGTCGCGAAGTGCCTGGCCTTCATCGACAAGGTTGCCGCCGGACTGGCCGGGTAGAACTACAACGCCAGTTTGCGCGGCGGGTCTCTCGCCACGGCGAGTCTTCGACCTGACCCGCCGCGCACCCATCGGCAGACTACTGTGGAGAACAGGCCATGAGGTTGATCCGAGCGGCACAAACGCTCGCTGCACCGGTCGCCCTCTGGATCGGGCTGGTTGCCGCCGGCGCCGCGGCGGGCGAGGCTGCCGAGGCGACCACCTCGATCAACGCGCCTGCCCGGACCATCGCCGGGTTGACCTTCGATGGCAAGAGGCTCTGGTGTGCCGATCGGGCCTCCCGGACGCTCTTTGCCCTGGAGACGGCCACCGGCAAGGTGCTCAAGCGCCTGCCGCTGCCCGGGCCGCATGCCGCGGGCCTGGATTGGGACGACGGCTTCTTGTGGCACGTCGACGGGCGGACGCGGAAGGTCTACCGGCTGAGCGCCGCCGACGGCAAGGTTGTCGCCGAGCTGCCCGCGCCTGGCGGCGATCCGCCCGGCATCGTCCGCGTCAAGGACACGCTCCTCGTCGGCGACTGGAACGACGGCGTGGTCTACACGCTGGCCGTCGGGGACGGGCGCGTCCTGAAGACGCAGTGGTCGCCCCTGGCCCACCCGTGGGGCATGGCGACGGATGGCCGGCGGGTCTGGTTCGCCAACGGCGAAAGCGCCGAGGCCGTGGTGGTTGACCTGGAGCGGTGGCAGGCGATCACGGGCGTTCCCTTGCCGACGCGGCAGCCGACCGGCATCGCACTGGATGGCGATGCGCTGTGGGTTGCCGGGATGGGCGAGGACCGGATCTGGCGGCTCCCGATCGGCGGCGGCAGGACCCGCCACGTGGTCCGGCGCGAGGTCCGGCGCCACGTCCGCGTCGTCACGGAAGTCAACGATGGCGCCGAGACGATGCCCGAGATGCGCTGTTGCCTGGTGTTGCCGGTCGACAAGCCGGGGCAGCGGATCGTCGGCGCCATCCAATTCCAGCCCGAGCCGCTCAAGGTCGAGGTCGATGAGCGGGGCCAGCGCGTCGCCCACTACGTGGCCAAGAACGTCCCCCCGGGCGGCTGGTTCCAGGCGAGCTGGGCGGCCGAGGTCGAGTTCGAGGTTTTCCGGTGGGCGGTGTTTCCCGAACAGGCGGGCCGGCTCGAAGATGTGCCGCGCGCCATCCGAGAGACCTACACGGCCAAGGCCAAGCGCTACGACCTGGACCATCCGGCCGTGCGCCTGGCGGCCCGGGAGGCCGTCGGCGGCGAGACGCAACTGTACGGGCAGGTCCGCGCCATTCACGACGACGTTCTGCGGCGGCTCCGGTACACCACGCCGGGGTGGCAGCCGGCGGCGACGGGGGTCCTGAAGGGCATCGGCATCTGCGATGACTACTCCAGTGTTTTCGTGGGAATGTGCCGGGCCACAGGGATTCCCGCCCGGGTGATGATCGGCTCGAACCACGTCTCGGCCGAGGTGTACTTCCCCGGGATCGCCGCCTGGTTTCCCATCGACCTGACGGCCGACGACCGCGACGGCGCCGCCCTGTGGCTGCGCATGGCTGCGTTCGGCCTCAGCGACCGCCTCATCACCCACATCGAAAACGACGCCGAGCCGGACTTCTGGAAACCCAAGGACGCCGCCGGCCGCACGGCCCCGCACGTCTCGGAGCACGTCGGCGAGCGGATTGTCGCGCGAGGCGAGCCGCCGGGCCCGGTGTTCTCGGGGATCCTGAAGGTGCACGACGCGGGCGCGTCGGGGCCGGTTGTGCTCGAGTGGCCGCCGGCCTATGATCCCGACGGCAACCTGCCCGTGCGCTACGAAGTGTGCCTGGTGCCGTCGACGGCCGCCGTCGGGGCCGTGGCGCCCGCGCTGACCACCCAGGAGACCCGGTCTGAATTGAAAGACCTGAAGTCCGGCCAGACCTACTATGTGCGCGTGGTGCCCGTCAATTCCCAAGGGAAGCGATTTGCCGCCGCCCTCAGAGACGTCGGCTTGGTGCGCGAGATCGGGAAGCGGTAGCGCTCTGTCACAATTGAAACTGTCGGTAAGGTAAGCGCGGCGGGCAGTCTTGCCCACCGCGCGCACGCGCCCGATTTCTCGCGGCGGGCATGACTGCCCGCCGCGCGACCCCGCCCTGAAGGGCGGTTCTGAAACAGCTTCTAGACAGGTACGGCCACGGAGGGCCGGGGCGCCTTCGGCTGCGGCACAGGGAGGAGTTACGATGAGCGACGAAAAGGAAGCCTGCCGTTCCCCGAACTGCGGCTGCCAACGCGGCGTGAGCCGCCGGGAATTCCTGGTTGCTGCGGGGGCCGGCGCCGCCATGGCGGCAGCGGGGATGCCCGTCATGGCCGGGCCGTTCGAGGCGAAGGACTTTGAGAAGCTGGTCCCGGCAGACAAGAAACTCTCGCCCGAGTGGGTCCAATCCCTCTTTGCCCGCGGCGCCCCGACGGTCTACCGGGGCAAGGACCTCGACCTGATCGGCATGCCCGTCGGCGGCATCTGCGCGGGGCAGGTCTACCTGGGCGGCGACGGCAAGCTGTGGCACTGGGACATCTTCAACCAGCACATCGGCACGGGCGACGGGCACTACGCCCATCCGCCCAAGCCCGCCGCGCCGCTGGACCAGGGGTTCGCGATCCGCGTCAAGGCCGGCGGAAAGACGGAGGTCCGCGCCCTCGACCGCACCGGCTTCAGCGATATCTCGTTCCGCGGCGAGTACCCCATCGGCCTGGTCGAGTACCGCGACCCGGCCTCGCCGGTGACCGTATCGCTGGAAGCCTTCTCTCCTTTCGTGCCGCTCAGCGCCGAGGATTCAAGCCTCCCCGCCACCGTCATGCGGTTCACCGTCAGGAACACCGGCGCCGCGAAGGTCGACGCGGAGGTGGCGGGTTGGCTGGAAAACGCCGTCTGCCTGCACTCCGGACGGCCCGGCGCCGGCGTCCGCCGCAACCGCCTCGTGCCGCCCGAGAAGTGGCAGTTCCTCGAGTGCAGCGCCGGGGCGGCGCCGAAGGCGGAACGTTCCAGCAAGCGGCCGGACATCCTGTTCGACGACTTCGAGAAGGAGACCTACGAGGGTTGGACGGTCGCCGGCACGGCCTTCGGCAGCGGACCTATCGAGAAGAGCAAGATCCCGCAATACCAGGGCGACGTGCAGGGCAAGGGCAAGCGGGTCGTCAACTCGCACGCCTCGGCCCCGGGCGACAACGTCGGCCAGAAGGACTCGGCCACGGGCACGCTCACCAGCAAGACGTTCACCCTCGAGCGCGACTACGTGACCTTCCTGGTCGGCGGCGGGGGGCACAAGGGCAAGACCTGCATCAACCTCCTGGTGGACGACAAGGCCGTGCTCTCGGCCACGGGCAAGAACGACAACCGGATGGAGCCGCACAGCTTCGACGTGCGCCCCTGGGCCGGCAAGGCCGCCAGGCTCCAGATCGTGGACAACGAATCGGGGCCTTGGGGCAACATCGGGGTCGACGACATCGTCTTCAGCGATGAGCCGCGCGGGCCCGGCCTGGTGCTCACCGAGCAACCCGACTTCGGCACGATGGGCCTCGCGCTCCTCGACCGGTCCGACGGCGACCAGGGGGCCGCCTCGGTGCCCGACGGCAAGCGCCCTGAAAGCGTCTTCGCCGAGGCGGGCCTGGCCTCCGACCCGGCCGCCGACAAGCCGTTCGGCCAGAAGCTCTGCGGCGCGCTGGCCCGGCGGCTCTCCCTGGCGCCCGGGAAGGAGGCCACGGTCACGTTCGTGATCGCCTGGCACTTCCCGAACCTGAAGCTGAAGGACGGCGGGCGGTTCTACGCCACGCGCTTCCAGTCCGCGGCCGACGTGGCCAAGTACGTGGCAAAGAATCTCGATACGCTCAGCCGCCAGACGCGCCTGTGGCGCGACACGTGGTACGATTCCACGCTGCCGTACTGGTTCCTGGACCGCACGTTCCTGAACATCTCGATTCTTGCAACCTCGACCTGCCACTGGTTCAAGACCGGCCGGTTCTACGGGTGGGAAGGCGTGGGCTGCTGCGAGGGCACGTGCACCCACGTCTGGCACTATGCCCACGCCGTCGCCCGGCTGTTCCCGCAACTGGAGCGCGACCTGCGCCGGCGGACCGACTTCGCCGCAGCCATGGATCCCAGGAGCGGCCTGATCAACCACCGCGGCGAAGGCGCGGGGCTGGCCGTCGACGGCCAGGCGGGGTGCATCCTGCGCGCCTGCCGCGAGCACCAGATGTCGGCCGACGGCGCGCTCCTCAAGGAACTCTGGCCGAAGATCAAGCTGGCGATGGGCTGCCTCGTGCGCATGGACAAGGGCGACGGGATCCTCGAAGGCGCCCAGCACAACACGCTCGACCAGCCGTGGTTCGGCCATGTCGCGTGGCTCAGCTCGCTCTACGTGGCCGCCGCCCGCGCCTGCGAGGAGATGGCCAGGGAGCTCGGCGACGACGCCTACGCCCGCCGGATGCGCGAGATCGTCGAGTGCGGCGGCAAGAGCATCGACCGCGAGCTGTTCAACGGCGAGTACTACATCCACATTCCCGACAAAGACCACGTCAAGAGCGTCGGCTCGCACAACGGCTGCGAGATCGACCAGGTCTTCGGCCAGAGCTGGGCCTGGCAGGTCGGGCTGGGGCGGATCCTGAGCGAGGAGAACGTGAAGAAGGCCCTGGCGTCGCTGTGGAAATACAACTTCACGCCGGACGTGGGCCCCTTCCGCGAGAAGAACAAGCCCGGCCGCTGGTACGCCATGGCGGGCGAGGGCGGCCTGCTGATGTGCTCGTGGCCCAAGGGCGACGCCGCCCGCGTCCAGCAGGGCTTCGAATACTATTTCAATGAGTGCATGACCGGCTTCGAGTACCAGGTGGCCGGGCACATGATCTGGGAGGGGATGGTCCGGGAGGGCCTGGCGATCGTGCGGGCGATCCACGATCGCTACCAGGCGTCGCGGCGCAATCCGTGGAACGAGGTCGAGTGCGGCGACCACTACGCCCGCGCGATGGCCAGCTACGGCGTATACCTGGCCGCGTGCGGATACGGGTATCACGGTCCCCAGGGGCGCCTGGCTTTCGCCCCGCGCCTCGCGCCGGAGGATTTCCGGGCGGCCTTCACGACCGCCGAGGGCTGGGGCGCCTTCAGCCAGAAGCGCGAGGGCCGGGTCCAGCGCGACACGGTTGAGCTGAAGTGGGGCAAGCTGCGCGCCCGGAGCCTGGCCTTCGAGGTGGGTGAGGGCTTCAGGCCCGGCCAGGCGGCCGTTACGGTTGACGGCAAGCCCGTGGCGGCCTCGCACTCCCTGGAGGGCCGGCGGCTCACGGTGACGCTGTCGGCCGAGACGGTCCTGGCGGCGGGACAGAAGATGGAGATTGTCATCCGGTGACCGTGAAGCAGGCCGGCCCGGCCGCGGGCTACTTGGCGGGCGCAGGCCCCGTGGGTTTGAGGTCTCCCTCCGGAAGCCGGCCCGCCGTCCAGCGAAGGCCCTGTGCCACGAGCGCCCGGAAGCTCGTGTTCGCGTACACGCGGTTGTCATGACCCAATTGCAGGTAGAGGACGCGCGCCTTGCCGTACGTGTGGCACCACGCGACGGCCCGATCGCTTGATTTCTCTTCCGTCGTCAGCAGCACGTGCACCTTCGGTGAAATGTACTGTACGCGATACGTCTCGTCATGGACGTCAAAGTCCGACCGCCCCTGGGTGATGGGGTGGTCGGGATCCTCGATGTGGATCTTGAAATCCACGTCGCCCCTGGCGGCGGAGGCCGGGCGCTTGGCGCCGTTGACCTCGGCCTCCTTGAGGTAGAAACGCCCGCCCATCATCGGTTCGTAGTCGGGCCAGTCGGGGTAGGCGGCGCTGGCGTGGTGCAGGATGAACAGGCCGACGCCCTTCTCGAGAAGCTTCCGGAAGTTCTCCTGCTGCTTCGCGCTGATCTACTGGCCGAAGTTGTACAGGAGGATCGTGTGATACGTCCAGTCCTCAATGTTGTCGAAGATTCCGCTGCCGAGTTTCGGGTCGGCAGGTGTGACGGCAAGATCCGCCGCCTCGAAGATCTTCATGAAGGCGGCGTGGTCGTAGCCGTGACCACCCGTGATGAGGAGGGCGTTGACTTTCGCGCTCGGCGCCGGCCGCTCGCCCCCGAGGACAGCCGCCAGGCACAGGCACCCCACCGCGACCAGAGCCAATGCTGTCAGTCCAAGACGCCGGATCATGTCGTATCTCCTCTTGCGGGTTCTCCCTTAGGGCCCTCTCTGGGGTCCAGGTCCCCGAAGCCCAACATAGCATATCATCTCCTGGCGATGGTGTCGATAGCCCTGCGGCCCCCGGGGGAGTGCACGCAGCGCGCGCCGTGAAGACGGACGGCTCCCTCTCAAAGCATCCTGAGCGGCGCTCTTCAAGGGCGTTCTTGCATTCCCCGCATGCTCCTGGAAGAATGGCTCGTGTGTTCGGGGTTGCCTGGACTGCATCGCCCTTTTGGGCAGGAGAGCTCATGACCTCCCATTACCGTCCATGGTTCGTCGCCGCTGCGGAGGCGGCGGCCGGGGCCGCGACGGCCGGCCGAAGCCGCCATCATGCCCGATGGCGCAGCTTCCCTCCTTGCCGCGGCCCTGTGTCTGGGCGCCTGGTCATGCGCGCCGGCCGTCCCCCCCCGGCGGCTCAAGCCCTGCGGTGAACGGGACGCCCATGCAACTGTCCGAGGGAAGTCTGAAAAGCGAGGACGGGTTCATGCGTGGCGGGCAAGACGGCCCACCGCGCAAGGAGGGCAGGAGAATGCTTCGGATCCCGCGTTTCGCGCTACTCCCGATGGCCTGCCTGCCGCTGCTGGCAGGGCTGGCATGCATGCACGCGCGTCCCGGCGCCGCCGGAAAGTCGGCCATGGCGCTGGAGTTCCCCGGCCGGCCGCCGGGCGCGGCGGCGGCCAAGGTTGACGCCCAGGAACTGGTTGTGCTGAACGACCTTATCGCCTGCCGATGGGCGCTCATCGACGGCCGGCTGAGGCCCGCGAGCGTGCAGGATCAAGTGTCAGGTCGGACCATTGAGTTCGCCCGGGACTCCGAGTGCTTTCAACTCGTGTTAGGCGATGGCCGGACGATTCGGGCCTCGGAGATGAAGGTCATCGGGTCGCCGAGGGTTGAATCCCTTCCGGCAGATGCCGGATCGGCCAACGCGGCCCGACGCCAGGCGGGCGTACAGATTGCCGTTCGGCTGGCCGCGGCGAACCACGGCCTGGAAGTGGAGTGGCGCGCCGTCCTGCGAGATGGATCCAACTACGTCCGGCCATGTGTGACGCTGCGGGCGAAGGACCGGGAGATCGGCATCCGCACGGTGGCCCTGATCGACCTGGGCGTCCGGAGCGATCGGGCGCGGGTCGCGGGGCAAGTGCCGGGTTCCCCCGTGGTGATGGATGGATTCTTCTTCGCCTACGAGCACGCCAACTCCTCCAGCAGCGTGCAGGACGACACCCAGGGCGCCGGGTCCGGCGCCTCGCCGTCGAGGCGGATCCGCTGTGGCTTGGATCGCAGCGCCCCGCTGCGCGTCGGCGAGGAGGTCGAGCAGGCGTCCGTGATCGGCCTGGCGCCGCCGGGCCAGCTTCGCCGGGGTTTCCTGTACTATGTGGAACGCGAGCGGGCGCATCCTTTCCGCCCCTTCCTGCACTACAACTCCTGGTATGACGTCTCGTGGGGCGATCGCAGGCCCACCGAGGCCCAGTGCCTGGCGGCCGTCGAACTGTTCGGGCAGGAACTGGTCCGGAAGCGCGGCGTGAAGATGAAGGGCTTTCTCTGGGACGACGGTTGGGACGATCCCCAGACCCTGTGGCAGATCGACAAGAAGAACTTCCCCAACGGGTTCGCGAGACTCCTTCAGGCGGCCCGCAAGTACGACAGCACCCTCGGGTTCTGGATGTCGCCCTGGGGCGGGTACGGCGAGTTCAAGAATCAGCGGCTGGCGTACGGCAAGCAGCAGGGCTTCGAGACCGAAGGCGACCAGTTCTCCATGGCCGGACCGCGGTACTTCAAGCGGTTCCTCGAGACGTCCCTCCAGATGATACGCGAGAATGGCTGCAACCACTTCAAGTACGACGGTATGAACGCCGCGCGCGTCGAGCAGACGGAGGCGATGATCCGGCTGATCGCGCAGCTTCGGCAGGCGAGGCCGGACCTCTTTGTCAACATGACCACGGGCACGTGGCCGTCGGTGTTCTACCTGTGGTACGGCGATTCCACCTGGCGGGGCGGGGGGGACATGGGCTGGCGCGGCAAAGGCCCCAAGCGCCAGCAGTGGATGACCTACCGCGATTGGGACACGTACCGGGGCGTCGTGCTTCGCGGTCCGCTCTACCCGCTGAACTCGCTCATGACCCAGGGGTTCGTGCATGCCCTGCACGGCACGGCGGGTGAACTGGGCGACGATCCCCGCGAGATCCGCGACGAGATCCGCAGCTTCTTCGCCAGCGGCACGGCCGTGCAGGAGCTCTACGTCACCCCGCAGAAGATGACCGCCCGCCACTGGGACGACCTGGCCGAGGCCGCCCGCTGGGCGCACGCCAACGCCGACGTGCTGGTCGACACGCACTGGGTGGGCGGCGACCCGGACCAGGGTGTCTACGGCTGGGCGGCCTGGAACAGGCGGAAAGGCATCCTGGCGCTGCGAAATCCCGACTCGGCCAGCCGAGCGATCCGGATCGACATCGCCAAGGTCTTCGAATTGCCCGATGGCGCCGCCCGTGAGTACACCCTGCGCAGCCCGTGGAAGGAAGACGCCGACGGGCCCGCCCTGGCGCTGTCGGCGGGCAAGGAGTTCATCTTCGAGCTGAAGCCTTTCGAGGTGCTGGTCTTCGATGCGACACCGACATAGCGCTCAGTCGAGGGTGACGTGAGGGCAGCACTCGGTCCCAGGGCGAACGTCCAGGTGACGGTTCCCGATTTCGGTCCTGTGAAGATCGAGGCGCCGCCCGCGGGCGCGTTTTGCCTTGTGGGCGGGCGAATGGGAAACGCCGCCGCGGTCCGATGATCCCGCCTCATCTTCCCCGGAACCGATTGACTCCCCTCAAGCCGGATGTTAGCGTTTCATCATGGGGCGAATGGTAGACGTCATGGCGGTCTTTCCTGGAGCTTCGACGCGGGGGGTTCCCGTGCGGCAACGCCTTGCAGCCCTTGCGGCCGTCATCGCCATCCTGGCGGCGGCCTGCAGCGGGCACGCTCAGCACACGGCTGCCGCGCGGCAAGGGGAGGCGAGTCCGGTGATGGCAACACAGAGCTTGCAGCGGACCGGATGGAACGTGCACGCGCGGCGTTTCATGTATCCCCCCACGTTCAGTGTTGCCCCAGCGGCCCAGGCCAGGTCGTACTCCGCCATTGTCCAAGCCAAGGCGGGCGACCTGCGGCAGCAAGCAAGGTCGGAAACTGCCGACATCGATCTTGCGGGGATCTGGGATGCCTTGCCTGCGGCTCGGGGCTATACGGTCTGCCTTGAGGCGTTCGATGCCGAGGGAAGGCTGCTGGGCCGGAGCGGCAGCTTCGATTTCTTCAAGGTTGCCCCGTTCGCCGGCCGCGCCGGCGAGGCGCAGCGCCCCTACGTCGAATCGGGCCGCCGGTGCGCTGACTACGTAATGGCGAAGTGGCTGTCGGGATGGAAGACGGCCGAACCCGGCAAGGTCCCGTCGGTGGAGTTTCCCGCGCTTTTCTATTCGGCGTACATCCGGCTGCTCGTCACGTACGCCGGGCTTGACCCGCAAAGCCCCGAGGCGCAGGAGGCGCTCTCGCTGGCGAAGAAGGTCGCCCTGGACCTTGTCAAGAACAGCACGCCCGCGGAGTGGGCCTGCCCCAACATGCCACTCTCGCACAAGCCTGGCAGGTACCTCCAGATCTCCCGGACGGCGATGGCGGGCATGGCGTACCTCGACCTCTCGGCAGCGACGGGCGATGCAACCTTCCGCGACGCGGCGATGAAGATTGCCGATACGCTCAAGGCCACTCAGCTTCCAGACGGTCGGTGGTATTTCAGGGTCGATCCGCGCACGGGCACGATGGCCGAAGACTACACGTCGGACCAGGCCCAGGCGATCTCGTTCCTCGACGATCTTGCAGACCGCTACGGCAGGCAGGACCTGGCGGCCGCGCGCGACAAGGCCGTCCGGTGGATGCTCGCCAATCCCGTGAAGACCCGTCTTTGGCAGCAGCAGTGGGACGACGTTCCCCTCAAAGAGCCCTACACCAACCTTGAGTTTTACGACACCGTGTTCTTCGGGCTGTTTCTGCTCAAGCACGCGACCCCACAGAACGGGTACCAGCAGACGGCCGCCGAGTTGTACCGGTACGTCGAGGACCAGTTCGTGCTGTGGGAGAATTCGTACAACCCGGAGTTTGTCGCCCCGAGCGTCAAGGAGCAGTACCTCTGCTACGTCCCGATCGACTGGCATGCGGCACACTTCATCCGCTTCTCGATGGCCATGCACCAGGCGACCGGCCAGGCGATCTACCTTGAGAAGGCCAGGGCCATGGCCGATACGCTCACGGCTGTTCAGCATGCCGAAGGCTACTACCCGACGTGGATGCGCCGCAAGGGCGCAGGCATGGACTACAGCGACATCTGGCCCAACTGCACCTCTTACACGGGCGAGATGCTGATGAGGCTGGGCAGGTACGTCGAGGGCCTGGAGAGGAAGTAAGCCCGGGCGACGCCCCGGACTCCTGGTGGTCCGTCACAATTGAGACTGTCGGTAAGGTAAGCGCGGTGGGCAGGACTGCCCACCGCGCTACCCAGTTGCACTCATACGAACAAGACGGACTCCTGGGGCAACGGAAACGAGGTATCGCATGGCCGGTCGTCGCAAGAAGGACGTTCAGGTTCTGCGGGAGTTGGTCAGGCAGTACGTCGACCTCGCCCGCAAGCCGATCCAGGACGAGCGGCGCGAGCTGTGGAGCGACCTCCTCAGCCGGAGGCCCACCCGTCCCCTGGTCCTCGCCACCTACGGAATGTGGAACGTGTGGTGCCGCGAGGTCTTCGGCGAGAAGACCCTCCAGTGCGAGGACCCGCTCTTCCGCGCCCACGAGCGGAACCTGCGGATGGCGATCTTCCACGATCCCATCGGCGACGACTTTATCCTCGAGCCGTGGATCTCGGAGGAGGCCGTCAAGGCGGGCGCGTGGGGCCGACTCTTCGGCGTCGAGCAGCGGCTGACCGACAAGCCCGCCGAGGGCGGGGCCGGGGCCTACATGCCGGTCCTCAAGGACTGGGCCGACGTGGCCGGACTCAAGCCCGTCCCGCACCGCATCGACGAGGAGGCGACCGCCCGCAACGTCGCGCGGCTCCAGGACGCCGTCGGCGACCTCGTGGAGATCGACGTGAACCGCGGCCCGGCCTGGTTCGCCTTCATGGCCGACGTCTCGTGGAACCTCGCCACGCTTCGCGGGCTTGAGCAGATGATGGTGGATATGTACGAGTCGCCAAAGGAACTGCACGCGCTGGCGGCGTTCATCCGCGACGCCACGCTGGCGGGCCAGGAAGCGGCCGAGGCCGCGGGCGATTACGGGCTGACCAGTCACGCCATGCAGGAGATGCCCTACTCCCGCGAGCTGGAGTGGCCGCGGCCCAACGAGCGCCCGCGCGGGCGCAAGGACCTCTGGGGCTTCTGCGCCGCCCAGGAATTCACGCTGATCTCGCCGGCGATGCACGACGAGTTCCTGCTTCAGTACCAGATGCCCATCCTCCGCAAGTTCGGGCTGGTGGCTTACGGCTGCTGCGAGGACCTGACGCGCAAGATCGACATGCTGCGGCAGATTCCGAACCTCCGCCTGATCGCCGTGGCCCCGCGGGCGGACGTCCGCCGCTGCGCCCGCGAGATCGGCGCCGACTACGTCATCTCCTGGCGGCCCAACCCCGCCGACATGGTCTGCTGCGGCTTCGACGAGGCCAGGATCCGGCGGATCATCCGCGAGGGGATGGAGGCGTGCAAGGGGCTGCATGTCTGTATCCACCTGAAGGACGTCGAGACGGTGGAGGGCGACCCCTCGCGCCTGGCCCGTTGGGTCCGGATCGTCCGCCGCGCGACCGACGAGTGCGCCTGAGGGCGCCTTGCTCATGGACGCGAAGGCCCACCCCAAGACGACAGCGAACGAGAGAATGCCGCTTCCGGGGAAGGCGCCGAAGAAATAGCGGTGCTTCTGCGCGAGGTTACCGCCAGAATCAAGCTGGCGAGCCGCCGCATCATCCGGGCTTCTTCTCCAGGCAGATAGGCGCCGGCCCTGGGGACAAGAAGCCATACGTGACCAAGTCCCCGCCGGCAAGAGGCTGGACGCCTACTGCTCTGTCATGCGTGAAGTGATGGGTGCCACGGCTTGCTCTGCAAGCCGTGTTCTCCCCTCGCTCGCAGCGCACGGGTTGACAAGCAACCCGTGGCACCGCTCAATTGACGTCTGACAGAGCCCTACGCCAGCCGACCGGCCAGACCGGCCGCCGTGGCGGCCTCGCGCACGCGCGCTTCGAGGTCCCGCTCGTAGCGCGCCCGGTGCTCGGCGTCGAACAGGATGCGGCGGTAGAGCGGCACCAGGCCGGGCCAGCGGCGGACGAGCAAGTCCCGGACGCTCGGCCAGACGCGGGGGCGGGGGTTGAGCGCGTCGGTCCAGATCCGGTCGACATCCGTCTCGGCCGCCAGGGCGAAGAGCCGGTTCAGGGCCTCCGGCGTGTCGCTGAGGGCCGGCAGCAGCGGCCCGAACGTCAGGGTGGTCCTCAGCCCGGCGTGTTTGGCCTCGCGCAGGACTTCCAGCCTCGCCGCCACCGGCGACGCGCCGGGTTCCCAGAGCTGCGCCAGCGTCTCGTCGGGCGTCGTGATCGTCACGCCGACCGAGACGTCGCGGCCGGCGAAGAGGTCGAAGTCGCGCCGCACGAGGTCGCTCTTCGTGAGGACGCCCAGGCCGAAGCCCGCCTCCAGGAGCACCCGGCAGCACTCGCGCGTGAGCCGGTAATGCCGTTCGAGGCCCTGCCAGCCGTCGCACGCGCTGCACGTGAAAACGCGGCCCGGGGGGAGCTTCCGCGCCTGCCGCCCCATCACGTCCGCGGAGTTGATCTTGACATCTACGAATTTCCCCCACGGCTCGTCGTGCGGATGGAACCGCTGCATGAACCGCGCGTAGCAGTACACGCATCCGTGCGTGCATCCCGTGTAGCAGTTGAAGGAATAATCCGCCGGGCCCGTGCGGTTCAGGACGCTCCGGCACCTGACCTCGCGCACCACCGCGCCGCCGCGGACCGTCGGCGGCGCCGAGGCGTCGAGATCTTTCTCGAAAAGCGGGAGTTGCCTGTTCTTCGCCATAGGGTCCAGCCCGGCGGTCCTTGCCGATACGTTATACAAAGCGCGTGGGCCAGAGGATTCGAGCCCGCGGCGGAAGCAGCGGGAGAGTTCGGACGGCGGGATCTCGCGCCGCTCCCGCGGCGGGCTCGAATCGTGGCGCGTCTGGCTCGGCGCGCCGCCAGTATAAAGGAGTGTGCGGGCGATTGCCGACGGAATTCCCGCGCCGCAAAACGCTTCCCTTTCCCGCGAGAATGCTTACCTTCTGATGCACGCGGCGCCGCTGGAGCCCGTGGCGGAAGCGGCGGGAGACCCCGATGGCGGGTGTCTCCGGCCGCTCCCGCGGCGGGCTCGAATCACGCATCGAAAGGAAACAATCATGAGAACCGTGGTGTTGGGGCTGGCGGCGTGCATCCCGCTTTCGGTCCTGGCGCTGACCCTCGCCGCGGCCGAGAAGCCGGCGGCCTGGTGGAAGCTCGACGCCGGCTCGGCGCGCGAGGCGCCCAGCCCGTGGTCGGCCGACGGCAAAGTCGGCGGGGCGCTCGCCTTCTCGGGCGGCGCCTGCGTGAAGGTCCCCGAGATCGGCACGTTCGACGCGCTGACGATCGCCCTGTGGGTGCGGCCGGAGGCCCTCGACCAGGCGCTGAGCGTCCTCCTCGCCTGCGAGGGGTGGGACCGGTCGATGGTGCACTTCCAGTTCGCCCGCGACGGGCGGGCCGAGTTCTCGGTCAACGGCAGCGACCCGGTCGACGCCTATTCGACGGCGGCGCCGGGCAAGAACCTCGGCGCGTGGCGCCACGTCGCCGCCGCGTACGACAGCCGCGCGAAGAAGGTCCGGTTCTACGTGAACGGGAAACTGGATCGCGAGTTCGGGTACGCGTCGGCCATCCCCGCGAAGCTGAGCGCCCTCAGGCTCGGCGCGTGGGACAAGGAGCCGCGCCTCTTCACCGGCAAGCTCGACGACGTCCGCCTCTACAGCCGGGCCCTCGACGCCGCGGCCCTCGCCAAGGTGGCCGCCGGCGAGGAACTCAAGGACGGCCTGGAGGCGTGGTGGCGGATGGGCGAGAAGGAGGGCACGCGCGTCGCCGACGCCTCCGGCAAGGGCCGCGACGGCGTGCTGGTGGGGGCGGGGGGCGCCGGCGCGACCGCCGAGAGCCTGAGCGGCGCCGAGGACGAGATCCACGGCAGGTTCGCGTTCGTGCCGGGCGTTGCCGGCAAGGCGATGCGCTTAGACGGCGGCACCACCGTTGTCCACAAGGCGGCCAAGGCCCCGAAGATGAACCCGGAGGGGTTTTCGATGGAGGCGTGGGTGGCCCTGGCGTCGCCGCCGCGCGGGCCGTGCGTTCTTGTTCAGCAGGAGCAGGCCCGGCGGGGATACGTCTTCGGCGTCAGCGGCCAGGGGCGCCTGAGCCTCCAGTTCGCCCTCGGCCAGGAGTGGAAGGAGGGCGTTTCGCTGAACCGCCTGCCCCTCAGGAAATGGGCGCACGTGGCCGCCACGTACAGCCCGGACAATGGCATCAATGTATACATCAACGGTCGCCACGAGGGCAACCTGGTCCTCCTCGGCCCGGTCTGGTTCGCCGAGGACGCGGACCTCGTGATCGGGCGCTCGCTCGACGGCCTGCTCGACGACCTCGTGATCCACAACGCGGAATTGGGTCCGAAGGAAGTGCTCAAGCATTACGAGGCGGGCAAGTCGGCCGCCGACCCTGCGCTCGCGCCGTAACGTGCCGCAAGCGGGGCGCTGGCAGCCCAACCTGCATTGCGGCGGCTGACGAACTACACACATGCCCTCCACGCGGCCGACAGCACGTCAAGCGCCGGCTGCGACAGGAGGTCCACGGTCTCGCCGGCACCGGCCGGTCCTGCCGTTGCCGATGCCCACGCCAGCGGCGGGGGCG